>NZ_VSWE01000017.1:0-138312 GCF_009668275.1 Herbaspirillum sp. CAH-3
AGGCGGAACCAACCCACCAGCAGCAGGCGGAACCAACCCTCCAGCAGCAGCCGGAACCATGCCTCCGGCAGCAGGTGGCACCACGCCTTCGGCAGAAAGCGGAACTACACCTCCAGCAGCAGGCGGAACCAACCCTCCAGCAGCGGGCGGAACCACGCCTCCGGCAGCAGGTGGCACCACGCCTCCAGCAGCAGGGGGAACCACACCTCCGGCAGCAGGCGGAACCAACCCTCCAGCAGCGGGCGGAACCACGCCTCCAGCAGCAGGTGCAAGCACACCTCCAGCAGCAGGTGGCATCACGCCTCCAGCAGCAGTCGGAACCACGCCTCCAGCAGCAGTCGGAACCACGCCTCCAGCAGCAGGAGGAACCACGCCTCCAGCAGCAGTCGGAACCACGCCTCCAGCAGCAGTCGGAACCACGCCTCCAGCAGCAGGAGGAACCCCACCTCCAGCAGTAGGTGGAACCACTCCTCCAGCAACAGGCGGAACCACGCCTCCGACAGCAGGTGGAACCACGCCTCCGACAGCAGGTGGAACCACGCCTCCGACAGCAGGTGGAACCACACCTCCAGCAGCGGGCGGAACCATGCCTCCGGCAGCAGGCGGAACCGCAGCTCCAGCAGCAAGTGGAACTAAGTCTCCTGCATCCGGTGCAGCCACGTCCCCCGCAGCAACTGGGGTGACTGCTGCAGCACCAGTAGCAACACCGGCAAAATCGCCAACACCGGCTCAAGTCATCCGCCCCTCACCCACCATGATCGCCGCCGCTGCCGCAGCCCCGGTCACCCCGGTGCTCGGCCAGCAGGTCCTGAACCCCTCCAGCCGCGACATGGCTGAAGTTGCTGCTGCGCTGGTTCGCCTGCCCAACGCGACCGCCGTGCAACGCGCCGCCAGCCAGACCTTGCCCAGCAACGTCGGCGACGGTGCCATCCGTGGCAGCATGGCTTCGGTCAATCGCGTCATTGCCACCCGTAACGATGCCGGCAACGTCGGCGCCGGTGTGGGCAGCGGCTTGTCCTCCGGCGAGGCCAGGCGTGATCGCCAGGTCTGGCTCATGCCCTTCGAATCGCGCAGCAACCAGGCCGACCGCAATGGCGAATCAGGCTTCAGTGCCAGCACCTGGGGTATGGCGACCGGTGCCGAAATGGAACTGGAGCACGGACGTATCGGCCTGTCGTACGCCTACGCCAGCACCAGTGCCAAGGGCAACACCACCCTCACCGGGACCGGTAGCCGCAGCCGCATCGAGTCCAATGTAGTGGCCTTGTACGGCAAGGTTCCGGTGGGCGACCTGTCGCTGGCCTGGCAGGCTGATGTCGGCCGCAACGGCAACCGCCTCTCGCGCGAGATGCGCTTCGGAGGCATCAACCGTACCGCCCGCAGCAACTACCAGGCCTGGGATGCGCATCTGGGTGCAACGCTTTCGTTCTCACTGCCCTTGAATGAAGCAATGCACCTGGTACCGGCCTTGCAGCTCGACTACACCCGCCTGCAAAGCCTGTCCTACGTGGAGAGCGGGGCAGGAGACCTGAACCTGTCCGTGCAGGGCAAACGCAGCGAGGACCTGTTGCTCGGTACCGGCGCACGGCTGAACTACGCGCTCTCGACGACGTCGGAGATCAGCACCTACCTCGGTGCCAGCTACGATCTCATCAACGGCCGCGATGACCTGGTGGCCACCTATGCGGGTGCACCTGGCCAGTCCTTCACCACGGCCGGGCCCGCCCACTCGCCATGGTTGCTGAAGGCCGGCGTGAGCTATCGCTTCAAGCTGCCGGGTGCGACCGACGTCTCCCTGCGCCTGGACGCCGAAGGCAGGAGTGGCTTCATCAACCATTCGGCCGCCGTGAAGGCCAGCTGGCGCTTCTGATCGATGTACTGAAAAGCTGAAAAGCTGAAAAGCTGAAAAGCTGAAAAGCGGCCGCTCCTGCAGCGGCCGCGTTGCATTGGCGAACACCCCGTCCACGGCCGACTGCAGGCCGGGCAGCGGCTTGTTCTTCTTCCTGTCGTCCTTTCATCCGACGCACGAAGCTTCACCTCCCTCCGGCCTGAACAGCACCAAAAGACAATGCACAGAAAGGTCTCCTCCCCCGACAATGCGCCCCTACAAAAGCCGGCCTGAACCGGCACCCAGGGGCGACGACAAGAAGGACGGGGGACGGGGTTTGCCTTCCCGATGACCCGGCCAATTCCAAAAGATCGACCGAGGAAGGGAAGATGAAACACAAGAAGAAGCAGGGCAAATCCGCCTGCCCCATGCCGCCTGCCGGCCTGCGCCAGCACCGTCTGTGTGCCGCTGTACTGCTGACCCTGGGCCCGGCCCTGAGCCTGCACGCCGCCGCCCAGAGCTTCGTGAACTACGATGGCAGTACCACCGCCGACTCGGCGGCCGCCCTGGCCAGCTGGACGGGCAACAAGGAATTCCAGACCGATTGGGGACTGGGTGCCATGAATGCCCAGTACGCCTACGCCGCCGGTTTCACCGGCCTGGGCATCAAGCTGGGCGCGGTCGATTCCGGGCTCTTGCTGACCCATGCCGAGTTCGTTACCCGCAACGTCAAAGCCCTGGCCGTCACCGGCACCTACGCCAACGACGGATCACAATTCCAGGATGGAAGACAAGGCTGGAAGGCGGGAGATGCCTTCAGCACCACCGGCGCACTGAGTTCGCTCAACGACAAGCACGGCAGCCACGTCTCCGGCTCCATCGCGGCGGCCAGGAATGGCACGGGCATCATGGGGGTGGCCTTCGCCAGCGACTACTACATCACCAATACCAACGGCACCGACAGTTCGGTCTATGGCGTGAACATGGACTACAACTACTTCAAGGCCGCCTATGGCAACCTCGCCAGCGCGGGCGTGCGGGCCATCAACAGCAGCTGGGGCAGTCCGGATTCGCGCGATGACTTCGGCAGCATCGGTGGCGTGGCCGCAGCCTACGATCGCCTGCAAGGTGGCAGCAAGAAAACCTGGCTGGATGCCGCCGCCGATGTGGCCAAAGAATCCAACACGCTGATGGTCTGGGCAGCCGGCAATACCGGCAAGGCCAACGTCAATATCCGCTCGGCGTTGCCCTACTTCCGGCTGGAGCTGGAACAGAACTGGATCGCGGTGGCCGCCATCAATGCCAGTTCGGTGCTGCCCAGCTTCTCGAACCAGTGCGGCCTGGCCAGGTACTGGTGCGTCTCCGCGCCCGGTTCGGCCATCACCAGCCTGAACATCACGTCCGACACCGATCTGGTCAACGCCTCCGGCACCTCCATGGCCGCCCCGCACGTGACCGGTGCCTTGGGTCTGCTGATGGAACGCTATCCCACCCTCGACAACCAGGCCATCCGTACCATCCTGCTGACCACCGCCAAGCACCTGGGCAGTGGCGCGGTGGACGTACCCAACGCCATGTTTGGCTGGGGCGTGCCGGACTTGAACAAGGCCTTGAACGGTCCTGGGCAATTGCTGGGCGTCTTCAACGCCAATGTTGCCGCTGGCAGCAGCGATAGCTGGAGCAACGACATCTCCGAAGCTGCGCTGATCCAGCGCAAGAGTGACGACAAGGCGCAATTGGCCGCCTGGCAGGCGCTGTCCCCCGCCAGCTTGCAGGCCGCCGTCGACAGCGCCATGGCCAAACTCACGGCCCAGGTCGACAGCGGCTACGATGCCGCCCTGGCGCTGGTGCAGACGCGTGCCCAGCTCAACGCCGTCTACCAGGCCAGCAAGAAAAAGACGGACAACACCGCTTTCCAGAATGCCGACAAGGCAGTGGCTGCCAATGCACTGGCGGCCGCCATTCTGAAGCAGTCCGGCAGTGGCGCCTTGCTGAGCCGGGACCAGCTCCTGGCCTACCTGCAGAAGGTCGACGCCGATACCGTGGCGGCCACCCTGGCGCTGGGCAATTACAACGGCCAGACGGCCTATCTTGCTGCCGTCCAGAAAAAGACCGATGCCGACTACATCGGCAGCCTGGTCAAGAGCGGCGACGGCAGCCTGACACTTTCCGGCAACAACAGCTACTCCGGGGGCACCCGCCTGGAGGGTGGCACCCTGGGCGTGGCGTCTTCCACCGCCCTGGGCTCCGGCGCGCTGGCCATGCTCGACGGCACCCGCCTGCGTGCTGCCGCCGACAATCTCTCCGTGAACAATGCAGTGCGCATCAGCGGCGTGGGCAGCATCGATACGCAGGCGTTCAACTTCACGCTCGGCAGTGGCATTGCCGATGGCAGCACCCGCGGCAGCCTGGTCAAGCAGGGGGAGGGAAGCTTGCGCGTGCTCGGTCCGCTCAGCTACAGCGGCAACACCACCATCACCGCCGGCACATTGAGCGTGCCGGCCTTCAGCCTGGCGGTGGACCAGACCCTGACGGTGGGTGTGGCCAGTGCCACCCAATACGGCAAGCTGGCCGTCACCGGGGCGGCCAGCTTTGCGCCGGACGCGGGCCTGGCCGTGGATGTCTACAAGACCGCCACCCTGGGAGCGGGCCAGACGCTGGCGGGCGTGGTCACGGCCGGCAGCCTCACGGCACCGCGCCTGAATGTCACCGACAATTCGCTGCTGTTCGATTTCAAGCCTGTGGTGTCGGCCACTGCCGTGGACCTCAATATCGTTGACGTGACCAGCATTGGGCAAGTCGCCCAGGCAACGCTGACGCCCGACGCGGCTGCAACGCCGGCCTCTCCCACGCCGGTGTCCTCTACACCGGTGCCAACCGTACAGGCCACCAATACGCAGGTATCCACGGTACCTGCGCCCGCCGTACCGGCAACGGACACGCAGGTATCCAGTACACCTGCACCCGCCGTACCGGCAACGAACACACAGGTATCCAGTACACCTGCGCCCGCCGTACCGGCGACGAACACGCAGGTATCCAGTACACCTGCGCCCGCCGTACCGGCAACGAACACGCAGGTATCCAGTACACCTGCGCCCGCCGTACCGGCAACGAACACGCAGGTATCCAGTACACCTACGCCCGCCGCACCGGCAACGAATACGCAGGCATCCAGTACGCCTGCGCCCGCCGTACCGGCAACCAACACGCAGGCATCCACGACACCTGCGCCAACTGTACAGGTAACGGGAACGCAGGCATCCACTCCACCGGCACCAGCCGTACAGGCGTCGAGCCCACAGGCTTCTACTCCGCCCGTGCCAACTGTACAGGCAACGGCCCCGGCGGCGGCGACTGTACCGGCGGTCGCCACGCCGGCACCCGTTGCCCCCGCAGCTGCGGCCGCTGCAGTATCCGCCACCCCCGCAACCCCTGCAGCAGTCAAACCTGCTCCGGCCGCCGCCCCCACAGTGCGCCCCTCGGCAACGCTCATCGCCGCCGCCACGGCCGCTGCGCGGGTAGCGCCGGTGCTGGATCGCCAGATCCGGCAACCCTCCACGGCGGACATGGTCCAGGTGGTCACCGCACTGGGTCGCATGCCCGATCCCGAAAGCCTGCTGCGTGCCGTCAGCCAGACCCTGCCCAGGGACGTCAGCGCCAGTGCCATTCGCGGCACCATGGCTTCCGTCAATCGCGTCATCGCCACCCGCACCGAGACCGGCAACATGGGCGCCGCCGTGGCCGGCAGTGGCTTGTCCTCAGGCGAGGCAGGCAGGGACCGCCAAGTGTGGATCATGCCTTTCGAATCCCGCACCAACCAGGGCGACAGGGGCGGCGAGTCCGGCTTCAGCGCCAGCACCTCGGGCCTGGCCACCGGTGCCGAGATGGAGTTCGACAGCGCACGGGTCGGCCTGTCCTACGCCTATGCCAATACCAATGCCAGCGGCAACACCGCCATCACCGGCACCGGCAGCCGCAGCCGCATCGAATCCAACATGCTGGCCCTCTACGGCAGCCTGCCGCTGGGTGAGCTGTCGCTGGGATGGCAAGCCGACCTGGGCCGCAATGGCAACCGCCTCGATCGCCAGATGCAATTCGGCGGCCTCAATCGCATCGCCAGCAGCCGCTACCAGAGCTGGAATGCGCATGTCGGCACGAACGTATCGGTCACGCTGGCCCTGAGTGAAGCAATGAGCCTGGTACCGGCCCTGCAGCTCGATTACACCCGGCTGCAAAGCCCGTCCTACGCCGAGCGCGGGGCAGGGGACCTGGACCTGTCGGTGCAGGGCAAGCGCAGCCAGGCGTTGTTGCTCGGCACGGCGGCGCGCCTGAACTATGCGCTGACGGCCTCGTCGCAGCTCAGTACCTACGTGGGTGCCAGCTATGACGTCATCAACGATCGCGATGAGCTCGTGGCCACCTATGCCGGTGCGCCCGGCCAGTCCTTCACCACGCCCGGACCCGCACGTTCGCCCTGGTTGTTGAAGGCCGGTGTGAGTTACCGCTTCAAGCTGGTGGAAGCGGCCGATATCTCCCTGCGCTTCGATGCCGAAGGCCGCAGCGGTTTCATCAACCAGTCGGCGGCGATCAAGGCCAGCTGGCGCTTCTGAGCGATGCGCTGACACGCTGAAAAAACTGAAAGGCAGAGACCACGCGGCCGCTCCTGCAGCGGCCGCGTGGCGTTTACAGGTCCTTGCTCAATTCCGCCACGAGGTAATCCAGGAAGATCTCGACACTGCGCGGCAAGGTCCGTCCGGCCAGGGTCTGCACTTCGACGAAGCGGCCATCGCTGGGGCAATCGCGGATCGGCCGCATGGTCAGCTCACCGCGCTCGATGCGGTAGCGCACGGTGACGTCGCCGGTGATGGAAAGCGCGTCGTTGTCGAGCACGTAGTTGTGCAGCGACTGGATGTAATTGCTGGTCATCACCGGTTCGATCACCATCTGCTGGCGGCTGCAGGCGATGTCGAACAATTGCCGCAGCGTGGTGGTCGGGTCGGGCAGGGCCAGGGGATAGGGTTTGAGCTGGCCCAGCGACACATGGCGAAAACGCGCCAGCGGATGATCATTGCGCATCACCAGCGCAATCGGGCCGGGCTGGCGATGCACGACCTTGATCTCCGGCTCGGGCAGGCGCGCGAAGGTCAGGCCGATATCGGCATTGCCTTCGCGGACCTGGCGTGACACCACCGCCGGCGCGCCCACGAAGAGCTGGAACACGAAGCCCGGATATTTTTTCTGGAACGCGTTGATCAGGCGCGGCAGGAAATCGATCGCAAAACCTTCCGAGGCCGATAGCCGCACCCGCCCGCTGCGCAAGCCTTTCAAGGCTTGCAGGTCGGCCACCACGCGGTCGGCTTCCAGCGCCATCTTGCGCGCATGCGCGGCCAGCATCTCGCCACCTGCCGAGAGCACCATGCCGCGTGGACGGCGTTCAAAGAGGACCGTATCGAGCGTCTCTTCCAGGCTGCTGATCTGGCGGCTGATGGCCGAGCTGGCCACGTTGAGACGCTGCGAGGCCTCGCTGATGGAACCGCAGCGCACCACTTCGAGAAAGTAGCGCAGCGCGGTGTCTTGCAGTTGCTGAGATTTCATCCGGTAACTCCTTCAATCCTGACCAGGGCTGACCGGCACGTTACCCGGTCGGTGCAAATAATTTCCCGCTTTATTTGGTGCGTGCTTCACGGCTTTGGTGCAATGCGCGCGGGCTGTGCGCGCACTGCGATGCTGCACCTGCTCCACGCCCCGCAGCCCAGCAGCGATGCGGCTTTTGCCAGGGTGGTCTCATTGTGGTGCAGCATTTATGCGTTCTGTATTCGGCAATGCAGGCTTAGAAATTTGATGATTGTGGCATCGATAAATCCTAGCCTAGTATCGCCTTCGACGTCGCGGTTTTTTCTCATTTGTCTTATTCAAACGAAGGGGCAGGAATGAACGCACTACCGAAATCCCTCATGCGCTGGTCGCGTTGCGCGGTACTCGTGGCGGGGGCCATGAGCGCGATGGCAGCCCATGCCGGCAAGGCCAACGATACCCTCATCTACGCTTCCGACAGCGAAGTCGAGAACATCAGCCAGTACCACAACAACCTGCGCGAAGGCGTGATCCTGGCGCACCTGATCTGGGACACGCTGATCTATCGCGATCCCAAGACCAACGAATACAAGCCACAACTGGCCACCGCCTGGAAATGGGAGTCGCCCACCGCGCTGGTGCTCGATCTGCGCCAGGGCGTGCAATTCCAGAACGGCGACAAGTTCAGCGCCGACGATGTGGTGTTTACCTTCAACTATGCCGTCTCGCCGGAATCCAAGGCGGTCACGCGCCAGACTACCGACTGGATCAAGAGCGTCGACAAGCTGGGCGACTACCAGGTGCGCATCAACCTGAAGGGGCCGTTCCCGGCAGCCGTCGAATACCTGGCCGGCCCGCTGCCCATCTACCCGGCGGCCTACTTCAAGAAGGTCGGGCTGGAAGGCTTTTCCAAGGCCCCCATCGGCACCGGTCCCTACAAGGTCACCAGCGTGACCCCGGGACAGGGCGTAACCCTGGTCAAGAACGGCAACTACTTCAAGGACAGCCCGCAGGGCCAGCCCTCCATCGGCAACATCAAGTTCGTGGTGATTCCCGATCCGGAAACGCGCGCCGCGCAACTGATGACCGGGGCCATCGACTGGATCTGGCGCGTGCCGCCCGACCAGGCCGATTCGCTCAAGACCAATCCCAAGCTGACCGTGCAGAGCGGCGAGACCATGCGCGTGGGCTTCATCACCCTGGATACCACCGGTACCTCCGCACCCAACTCTCCCTTCAAGGATGTGCGCGTGCGCCAGGCGGTCAATTACGCCATCAACCGCAAGGGCTATGCCGAGAACCTCATGCGCGGCGGCAGCCAGCCGGTCTATACCGCCTGCTTCCGCACGCAGTTCGGCTGCGACAGCAATGCCGCCATCAAGTTTGACTACAACCCGGCCAAGGCCAAGGAGCTGCTGGCAGCGGCCGGTTATCCGAACGGTTTCGATACCGACATCTACGCTTACCGCGAACGTGAAATCGCCGAAGCCATCATCGGCGACCTGCGCAAGGTCGGCATCCGCGCACGGCTGCATTACATGAAGTTCGCGGCCCTGCAGACCGAATACCGCGGTGGCAAGACACCCATGAGCTTTTATTCATGGGACTCCTTCTCGATGAACGATACCTCGGCCTTTGCCGGCGTCTACTTCAAGGGCGGTGCCGATGACATCACCAAGGATCCGCAATTGCAGCAGTTCCTGCAGACCGCCGATACCTCCATCGACCCGGCGGTGCGCAAGGCCAATTACACCAAGGCGCAGGAACTCATTTCCAAGCAGGCTTACGTGGCACCGATGTTCTCCTATTCGACCTTCTATGCCTTCAATGCGCAGCTGAAGTTCCAGGGATATCCGGACGAGTTGCCGCGCTTCTACGAAGCTTCCTGGAAATAAAACCGGCGGCGCACATTCTGCGTGCGCCGCTCCTGACGTCATCCGCCCAGCCCTTGCAAGGAAGGATCGCCATGTTGATCTACCTCCTGCGCCGCCTCGCCATCGCCTTGTGCGTGGCGCTGACGGTGTCCGTCGTCAGCTTCACCTTGCTGCATCTCTCCGGTGACCTGGCGGTCTCCATCGCCGGCCCGGAAGCCACGGCGGCCCAGGTCGAATCGGTGCGTACCCAGTTCGGCCTGGACCGTCCGCTGACCACGCAATACGTGGACTGGCTGGGCCGCGCCGTGCAGCTCGACTTCGGCAAGTCCTTCTACTTCCAGGGGCCGGTGATGGAAATGATTTCCGAACGCCTGCCGATCACCTTCAAACTGGGCGGCAGCGCCTTGCTGCTGGCGATCCTGACCGCCATTCCGTTAGGCGTGCTGGCGGCGCTCTACCGGGATACCTGGCTGGATCGCACGGCGCTGCTCATTGCCGTGGTCGGGCAGGCCATGCCCAGCTTCTGGTTCGGCTTGACGCTGATCCTCATCTTTGCGGTCACCCTGCACTGGCTGCCGGTGGCCGGCAACGAGAGCTGGCAGCATTTCATCCTGCCCGCCGTGGCCCTGGGCTACTACGCCATGCCGGCCATGATGCGGCTGACCCGCTCGGGCATGCTGGAGGTGCTGGGTTCGGACTACATCCGCACGGCGCGCGCCAAGGGGCTTTCCAAATCGCGGGTGGTGTTCAAGCACGCGCTGCGCAATGCGGTCATCCCGGTGGTGGCGCTGGCGGCAGTTGAGCTGGGATTCATGCTGGGTGGTTCGGTGGTCATCGAGTCCGTGTACTCGATGCAGGGCCTGGGCCAGCTCGCCTGGGATGCCATCTCGCGCAACGACTATCCGGTGGTGCAAGCCGTGGTGCTCATCATCGCCATGTTCTACATCGGCCTGACCTTCCTGGCCGATGTCATCAATGCGCTGCTGGACCCGCGCATCCGTACCCGCTGATCTTGTCTGGAGACGACATGAGCGCAACCTCATCATCCACTTTGCCTCCCCCCGCCATGCTGAGTGCGGCCTTGCCACCGCTGCCCGCATGGCGCCGCAAGCTGCGCCGCCTGCTGGGCCATCGCGGCCTGGTGCTGGGCGCACTGTTCCTGGCCATCATCGTGCTGGCCGCGATCTTCGCACCGCTGCTGGCACCGCATGATCCCTTCGAGCAGGACGTCACGGCCCGCCTGATCCCGCCAGTGTGGCAGGCCCAGGGCAGCTGGGAGCATATCCTCGGTACCGACAAGCTGGGCCGCGATTATCTGTCGCGCCTGATCTTCGGTGCGCGCGTCTCGCTCACCATCGGTATTGCCGCCGCGCTGATCTCGGGCCTGATCGGCACCACGCTGGGCGTGCTGGCCGGTTATTTCGGCGGGCGCACCGATGCCGTCATCAGCTATCTCATCACTACGCGGCTGGCCATGCCGGTGGTGCTGGTGGCGCTGGCGATGGCCTCGCTGGTCGGTGGCTCGCTGAAGGTGGTGATCGTGCTGCTGGGGCTGTTGCTGTGGGACCGCTTTGCGGTGGTCACGCGCTCGGCCACGCAGCAGTTGCGCGATGCCGAATTCATCGCGGCCGCCAAGGCCATCGGGGCGTCGACTCCCTACATCCTGCTGCGCGAGATCCTGCCCAACATCATGGGGGCGCTGATCGTGGTGGCTACCCTCGAAATGGCCCATGCCATCCTGCTGGAAGCCACGCTGTCCTTCCTCGGGCTGGGCGTACAGCCGCCCACGCCCTCGTGGGGCCTGATGGTGGCCGAGGGCAAGACCTACATGTTCTTCAAGCCCTGGGTGATTGTCATTCCAGGTGTGGCGCTGGCGCTGCTGGTGCTGGCGATCAACCTGGTCGGCGATGGCCTGCGCGATGTCAACGCGCCCGACGGCCGCAACTAACTTAGGGTTCACGCAAGGAGCACACCATGAGCATATTGCTGGACGTGAAGAACCTGAAGGTGGACCTGCCCACCGAAAACGGCATGCTGCACGCCGTGCGCGGCATCGATTTCCAGGTGCGCAAGGGAGAAATGCTGTGCCTGGTCGGCGAGTCCGGCTGCGGCAAGTCAATGACCTCGCTGGCCCTGATGGGCCTGCTGCCGCGCAAGGCGCAATGCAGTGCCGACCACATCCTCTTCGATGGCGCCGATCTCAATACCATGAGCGAACGGCAGCGCATGCAACTGCGCGGCAAGCGCATGTCGATGATCTTCCAGGAGCCGATGACCTCGCTGAACCCCGCCTATACGCTGGGCAACCAGCTCTGCGAGGCAATGCTGCAGCAACCGGGCGTGACCCGGGGCGAGGCGCGCGAACGTGCGCTCTACCTGCTGCACCGGACCGGCATCAGCAACGCCGAAGACCGCCTGCGCCAGTATCCGCACCAGCTCTCCGGCGGCCTGCGCCAGCGCGTGATGATCGCCATGTCGCTCATGTGCAGCCCGGACCTGATCATCGCCGACGAACCCACCACCGCGCTGGACGTGACCATCCAGGCGCAGATCCTGCGCATGATCCGCGAACTGCAGCAGGAGTTCGGCACGGCTGTCATCTTCATCACCCATGACCTGGGCGTGGTCTCGCGCATCGCCGATCGCGTGGCCGTGATGTATGCGGGGCAGGTGGTGGAGACCAGCGGCGTGGCGCAACTGTTCGCGCAGCCGCGCCATCCCTATACACGTGGCTTGCTCAATTGCATCCCCGTGCGCGGCAAGACCTTGCCGGGCAGCCGGCTGCAAGCCATTCCGGGCGTGGTACCCAGCCTGGTGGGCCAGGTCAGCGGCTGCGCCTTCCGCAATCGCTGCACCCTGGCCGACAGTGCTTGTGAGCAGGATCCGCCCATGGTGCAGCAGGGCAGTCCCGGCTTGCCGCATGAGGCGCGCTGTTTCAAGCTCGATGTGCCGGTGGCGGCGATGGAGGTGGCAGCATGAACACGTCCTTGACACCACGGCCACCGCTGGACGACATCGCGCTCGAGCTGTGCGCCTTGTCGAAGGTGTATCCGCTCAAGCGCGGACTGTTCCAGGCACCGGGTCAACTCAAGGCGGTCGATGACGTGTCGCTGCGTCTGTATCGCGGCGAGACCCTGGGGCTGGTCGGCGAGTCCGGCTGCGGCAAGAGCACCCTGGCCAAGATGCTGCTGGGCCTGCTGGCACCGACCTCGGGCAACGTGCTCATCAACGGCCAGGAGGTCGATCCGACCGAGCGCCGTGCGCATGCACGGCACATCCAGCCGATCTTCCAGGATCCGTATTCCTCGCTCAATCCGCGCAAGACCGTCGGCGAGATCGTCGGCCTGCCGCTGAAGCTGCATGGCATCGGCAACGCTGCCGAGCGCACTCGCCAGGTGCGCCAGATCCTCGATCTGGTCGGCATGCCGGAACGCACCCACACGCAGTATCCCAACCAGCTCTCCGGCGGCCAGCGCCAGCGGGTGGCGATTGCCCGGGCACTGATCCTGCGGCCCGACATCCTCATCTGCGATGAACCGACCTCGGCCCTGGATGTGTCGGTGCAGGCGCAGATCCTCAACCTGCTGCTGGACCTGAAGGCCGAGTTCGGGCTGACCTATCTCTTCATCAGCCACGACCTGGGCGTGGTGGAGCACCTGGTGGACCGGGTGGCCGTGATGAACAAGGGCAGCATCGTGGAATTGGCCTCGCGTGAACAACTCTTCAGCGATCCCCAGCATCCGTATACCCGCATGCTGCTGGCCTCGGCGCTGACGCCCGATCCGGGCCTGGGCATTCCGGCGCTGGCGGCAGCCGCCTGACCACATGAACCAAACTGAAAAAGACCAAGGAGCAGCAGCATGAGCAGAGCACAAGCCATCGCCGGCGTACAGGCTTACTTCGACGACGGCCGTTTCATGGAAACCCTGAAGCGCCGCGTGGCCATCCGTACCGAAAGCCAGGAAGCGGCCAGCCTGCCCATCCTCTACGACTACTTGCACCAGGAGATCACGCCCTACCTGGTCTCGCTGGGCTTTGACTGCGAAGTGATCGACAACCCGCTGCCAGGCGGCAGCCCTTTCCTGATCGCCGAGCGCATCGAAGAGGGGGCCGCCTTCACCTTGCTCACCTACGGTCATGGCGACGTGGTGCGCGGCTATGACAAGCAATGGCGCGCCGGCCTCTCGCCGTGGGAGATCGTGGTCGAGGGCGAACGCTGGTACGGACGCGGCATCGCCGACAACAAGGCCCAGCACACCATCAACCTGGCCGCGCTGGAAGAAGTCATGAAGGTGCGTGGCGGCAAGCTCGGCTACAACGTCAAGCTGATCCTGGAAATGGGCGAAGAAACCGGTTCACCCGGCTTGAACGAAGTCTGCCGCCAGTATGCCGAGCGCCTGAAGGCCGATCTCTTCATCGCCTCCGACGGCCCGCGCGTGAATGCCCCCACGCCAACCATGTTCCTGGGCTCGCGCGGCGGCTGCAACTTTGATCTGACCTGCCACCTGCGCGACGGCGGCCATCACTCCGGAAACTGGGGCGGGCTGCTGCGCAATCCCGGCGTGCGCCTGGCCAATGCGATCGCCTGCCTGGTCGATGAACGCGGCGCCATCCGCGTGCCGGCGCTGCTGCCGGAGAGCCTGCCCAACAGCGTGCGCAAAGCCCTGGCCAACGTCAAGCTGGGTGGCGGCCCTACCGATCCCGAGATCGATGCGGATTGGGGCGAGCCCGACCTCACGCCCGCCGAGCGCGTCTTCGGCTGGAATACGCTGGAAGTGCTGGCCTTCAAGACCGGCAATCCGGAAGCGCCCGTCAATGCCATTCCCGGACGTGCCACCGCGCATTGCCAGATCCGCTTCGTGGTGGGCAGCGATGACGCGCATTTCATCGAACACATCCGCGCCCATCTGGACGAACATGGATACGACGATGTGCAGGTGACGCTGTCGGGCGTGCAGTTCTCCGCAACCCGGCTCGATCCGGATGACGAATGGGTGCGCTGGTGCCTGGCATCGCTGCAGGAGAGTACCGGCAAGAAGCCGACCTTGCTGCCCAACCTGGGTGGCTCGCTGCCCAACGATGTCTTCTCCGAGACCCTGGGCCTGCCCACGCTGTGGGTGCCGCACTCCTATCCGGCCTGCTCACAGCATGCGCCCAACGAGCATATACTGGCCAGCGTGTCGCGCGAGTCGCTGCAGCTGATGGCGGGCCTGTTCTGGGACCTGGCCGAGCAGGGCGGCGAGGTACTGGCGCGACGCCCATCCCCCACGGAGAAACGATGAATCACCCCCATGAACACGCCCTGTGCGAGGTCGCCGACCTGCACGATATCCACGACGAAATCACTGGCATCCGCCGCCACCTGCACCAGCATCCTGAACTGTCCTTCGAGGAGGTCGATACCGCGGCCCTGGTGGCCTCGCGCCTGCAGGAGTGGGGCTATGCCGTCACCCGCCACATCGGCGGCAATGGCCTGGTCGCCACCCTCAAGTCGGGTAGCAGCACTCGCAGCATCGGCCTGCGCGCCGACATGGATGCCTTGCCCATCCACGAAGAAACCGGCCTGGAGTGGGCCAGCGTCAAGCCCGGCGCCATGCACGCCTGCGGCCATGATGGCCACACCGCCATGCTGCTGGGCGCGGCCAAGCACCTGGCGCGCACGCGCCGCTTCGATGGCACGCTGCACCTGATTTTCCAGCCGGCCGAAGAAGCCGGCTTCGACAGCGGCGCGCAGAAGATGCTGGCCGATGGGCTGTTCGAACGCTTTCCCTGCGATGCCGTCTTCGGCATCCACAATCATCCGGGCGTGGAAGCGGGCACTTTCATGTTCCGCAGCGGCCCCTTCATGGCGGCCTGCGATACCGTCAAGATCCGCCTCACCGGGCGCGGCAGCCATGCGGCGCGTCCGCACCTGTCGGTCGATCCGGTGGTGGCCGCAGCCAGCCTGGTGATGGCCTTGCAGACGGTGGTCTCGCGCAATGTCGATCCGATGGAAACGGCGGTAGTCACCGTCGGCAGCCTGCATGCGGGCAAGGCCTCCAACGTGATTCCGGAATTTGCCACGCTGGAGTTGAGCGTGCGCTCCTTCAAGCCCGAGGTGCGCGCGTTGCTGGAAGAACGCATCCGCGCGCTGGTGGCGCTGCATGCCGAGAGTTACGGTGCGCGGGCCGATATCGAGTACCTGCGTGGCTATCCGGTGCTGGTCAACAGCGATGCAGAGACCGAATTCGCCCGCAGCGTGGCCGAAGAACTGGTGGGGGCGGACAAGGTGATCGCGCCCTTCGGTCCCATCGCCGGCAGCGAGGATTTTGCCTACTTCCTGCAACAGCGTCCCGGCTGCTTCTTGCGCGTAGGCAATGGTCAGGGCCAGCCGATGCTGCACAACGCGGGCTACGATTTCAATGATGCCAACATCCCCGTGGGCGCCGCCTTCTGGACCCGGCTGGTGGAGCGCTGGCTGCCCGTCAAGGCCGGCTGAGAGCGGCAGCGTGCGGCTTATGCGCCACGAGCATAAGCGCATGACGAATGCTTCGTTTTCAGCCGCTGCCTGGCCCGGTACATTGAGGGCGTCTCCTCAGACGTCCTTGGACTTGGACAATTCGAGCCTGAACCCGCCACGCGCAAGCCTGGCGGGTTTTTTTTCGGCTGTTTCCCTGCAGCATGCGGGCTTGAAATTCACGTAACTTTCACGGCGCATGGCAGAGCTTGATGCGCCGCAAAGCCTGAGCCCAGGCTGCTGTCGAGCTGGCAAGTGGCGTTGCCGGATCAGGAATTCCCCGATGTTCGCGATCACGTCGGGCCACTACCATGGGAACCAATGAAACACGGTCTGTGCTCCGGACCCCCGACCATACAGCGGGGTCACGACTGGCACGCAAGACCTTGACCAAGTATCTTGCTTTTGGAGCCAGCCATGCATTTCGTTACCGAATCCGTACCGGGTGAAATCACCCTGATGTTCATCAGTTACCTGGTCTTCTGCACCGTGCTGATGTATCTCTTCATCAAGACCGACAAGGAGTGGGGCAGCCTGGAAGTGTCGCTGGAGGATGTCGGCCAGCGCGACCAGCAGGTCATGGCTTCGGCCTTGCGCTACGTGGCGGTGGATGCCCAGGAGCGTTCCCTGTTCAACAATGGCCTGACCCGGCCGTCGTTGCAGCACTGTGCACAGTATCACGATGTCGATTGCACCTGCTTCATGCAGGAGCCGAAAAAGCCGGATTGAATACCAGGGGAGACGTGCCTGGGGGCGAGGGATCGTAGGGGAAGTGAGGGGAAGTGAAGTGAGGGGGAGTGAAGCAGCAAAGCTAGTACCGTTGCGTGGCATTAGGGGTAGTGCCTGCAACAACAGCAAGTATCCGCAGTAGCAGTGAGCAGTCAGTAGTACTTAGTACGTAGTACAGCAGTGAGCCAATGTCGTTTCGTTTTGCAATTGATTTGCAGTCGTAGTTGCAGTTGCAGTGCGTAGCAGCAGTTGAAGTAGCGGTAGAAGTAGTAGCAGTAGCAGTAGAGTTTTGCGCAGCAAACATGTCTTGAGGGTGGAACGGCAAGTCGTGATGCCGCTTTTGTTCCAAAGCGCGTCACGCAACGGGTGTGTGCAGTCCGGCATTCCCGTGAAGCGGCCTAGCGGCTTGCCCGTTCTTTTCCATGCGAAAATAGCGCCCATGCAAAGCTCACATTCCTCCGCGCAGAACCTGCGCCCATTGATTCCCCTGGCCGATTACCAACGCATCTTCCGCGTCATCCATTCCGTGCTGCACAGCGTGGAAGCGGACATCCCGGCCGCCAGTTTCTTCTTTTCCGTCACCGCCGCCCAGATCCTCAAGAAGTTCTACAAGCGCAATGCCTTCCCCGTCGCCGGTGCGGCGTTCTACCTGATTCGTGAAGATGGCGGCGGTGCGCTGTCCTTCGGTTCGCTGGGTGAGGACGGCCAAAGCGTGACCAGCCACCAGGATGCCTTCCACGCCTGGGTACAGTGCGACGGCTATGCGCTCGATTTCATGGCGCCGCTGTTCCAGGAGCTGCTGGTCTCGGCTGGCCACCCCTTGCCGGTGCCGCGCCAGATGTTCCAGAAGGACCTGCAGCGCATGAGCGCGGATGTGCAGGCGCTGGCCAAGCCGGGAGACTTCTACCTGGCTTCCAACCTGGAGCTGACGCGCGAGCTGCTGCAGCAGTTCATGGCCAAGAAGGCGCTGACCAACCTGTCGCAATTGTGCCTGGAATGGTTCCGCAAGCCGCCCAAGGCGATGCCGGACGACCTGGCCCTGCAAGGCGCCGATGGCGAAGTCTCGCGCATCAAGCTGCAGGCCACGGCCATCGAAGGCGTCTGGTAAGACGGTCGTCGTTTTTCTTCAGCAATTTATTCCGGGAATGTCATGGAGGCGGACGCCTCCGAGAGGAGGGTGTGCTGGACAGATGTCCAACACACCATGCGATCATGCATATCGGTTGCATGTACCGCACTAAGGTTCACACTATAGTGCGCCGTTATGACGGCTTCATGACATTTTCAGTATCACTTTTCCCCTTCAGCCTCCTCTCCCGCTTTTTCCTTCATATGCCAGTGCACTGTCATGGCGCGGTCATACGCTGCCACTAGACTTGCGCCTGTCTCCTCTGACTCGGTGCAGATGTTGTTGCCTGCGATGCGAGCGCGTCGCAGGCCTTTTTTCCCGGGCAGCCAGTTCTCCTCGCTTCATGCTTCACGCCCAGGCCGGACAGTGGCGTCGTAACCCGGCAGGTCGCACACGTGATGGAAGCCGCGGTCCTCCCTTCCCGTCAGGCGCAAGCTTGCCGGTGCGCGGCGCGGGGTGCGTCCCTCCCTTCAGGGCAGGCTCCGTCACCGGGGCCTGCCCATCGCTTTCTTCGCTCTGTACCTTCCCTGTCTTTTCCCCTGCTTGCCCATCTGCTGCCCTGGCAGTGATTTCCCTTTGCAATCAAAGACTTGGTCTGCTTACCCAGCGCTTTTCCACAGGCTTGCTCCCAAAAAATGTGGATATCCATGCAAGCGGTGCCAGGGACAGGCTGCTGCCCATGTCGCGTCATTTTCCAAAAAAACCTTGATAATCAATGACTTGAGTGGCTTGTCCAAGGCTTTTCCACAGGCTTGCACCCAAAAAGTGTGGATATCACCCCGCTCGGCCAGTCTGGGCGCGGCTTTGCGGCGGATGGCCAGATTCGCCAAAAAACTGCCCGGGTTTGCGTCTGGCGAGGTTTTTCCTTTGTAATCAATGGCTTGGGTGTCTTGTCAAGCGCTTGTCCACAGGCTTGCTCCCAAAATGTGTGGATATCCTGCGTGAAGCGGCAGGCAAGGCGGCTTTTCGAGCGCGCGGCGAGCTGAAAAGCCTCGATCGCACCTGTTTTGACGACGTTTGCCAGCCGCTGTTGCGATATTGAAAAGTTGTTTCGAATCAATGGCTTGAGTGGCTTGTCAAGTGCTTCTCCACAAGCTTGCTCCCAGAAAATGTGGATATCGTTGCGCGTGGTGCAACGCTTGTTGGGTGCAGCGGACTGCCCGTTTTTTGCCTCCTGCTGCCTCGGTAGAGGAAAGTCCTTTGCAATCAAGGCCTTGCCTGACTTGCCCAGCGCTTCTCCACAGGCTTGCTCCCAAAAAATGTGGATATCCGGCCAGGTGACGGGGACAAGTCCTGGCCGGGTGATGCGCGGCAGCGGCCTGCACCACGAATGCGCGCAGCCGAGGCGGGAGAAAAAAGCGCTGAAGAATCAAGGGTTTGGGTGGCTTGTCAAAGCCTTGTCCACAAGCTTGCCCCCGAAAAATGTGGATAAGGCCTGCACGCGGCAGGCCTTGGGAGCCGGGGAGGGGAAATTGGGGATAAGCAGTCCGGTGTGAGGACTCAACCTTTGTCCGGTGCGCTGTAAGGTTCAACGCTGACTGCCTTCATGCTGTAGCTGGATGCGCCCATGGAAGAGTCCGAGCGTTCCACCTTGAGCACGCCGCTGATCCACACCGCATCCATGGTGCGCACATTCTTGACGGCCTTGGCGCTCTTGACATGAATGATCTGGTTGGCCGGCGGCGGCGGCACGTGGATGCAGGCGCCGAAGTAGGGGACCAGCAGGAATTCCTTGAGGGCCTCGCCTTCGCGATCCAGCGACACCACAAAGCCCGGCAGGCGTACCGCCTTGCCTTCCATGGCCGGATCGACGGGCGCATCCTTCCAGTACTTCTTGGCCTTCCACAGCGCCGCATCGGCACGCGGATCGTCATCGGTCATCTGGTCCAGCTTGAGGCCCTTGAAGGGCGCCATCGGATCCCAGTCCTTGGGGATGAGGGATTCCCAGGCGATCTCCTGGAAACCGTTCACCATCTTGCCCGAGGCCTGGTAGGGCTTGTCGGTGACGGCGGGGCTTTGTTGCAGCTGGTCGCCGACCTTGTAGGGGCCGTTGGAGGCGGCGGCCACACCGGCTACGGTGCTGCCGGCATCAGCGCGTGCGGTCACGGCGGGAACTGCGCCGGCCAGCGGGGCGCCGGTGGAGGCAGCGGCGGCCGCAGCG
The DNA here is from genome assembly GCF_009668275.1 of Herbaspirillum sp. CAH-3. Lineage (NCBI taxonomy): Bacteria > Pseudomonadati > Pseudomonadota > Betaproteobacteria > Burkholderiales > Oxalobacteraceae > Herbaspirillum > Herbaspirillum sp. CAH-3. Next base: position 19,795 of record NZ_VSWE01000017.1, read on the forward strand.
GGCGCAGGGGCCGTTGCCGGGGCCGCCTGGGCATCGCCGTGGGCCAGCAGGCGAACGCCGCTGCCTACCAGCAGGCCGGCGGCGACAATGCCACCTATCCAGTAAAGAGACTTCATATCAATGCATCCAAATCAGATCAGATTCTTGGGGTCAGGCCGTCCGACAGGCTCAGGCGGTACGCGCGCCAGGCCGGCAAGAGGCTGGCCACCAGCCCGGCCAGCACGGTCCAGAGCAGCAATTGTAATTCGCCTGCGGCTGGCCACGTGGCGTGCAAGGCGATGCCGAACTGCGCGGCCAGCATCGGTCCCAAGGCCCAGGCCAGGGCGCTGAGCAGCAACAGCCCCGCCAGCACGCCGCACAGCATCACGCCCAATCCTTCCACGCACAGCAGCCAGAGCACATCCAGCGGACGCGCACCGACCGAGCGCAGGATGGCCAGCTCACGCCGCCGTTCGCCCAGGCTGGCCAGGATGGCCGCCACCAGCCCGGCCAGTCCGACCACCACTACCATGCCCGAGACCACCAGCAAGGCGTTCTCGCCGATGCCGACCACGTCCCACAGCTGATCCAGCGCTACGCCCGGCAGCACGGCCATCAAGGGCTCCTTGAAGCCATCGCCATCGGCAATGGCGCGCTGCACGGCGAAGACGCGGGCGCGGCTCTTCAATCCCACCAGGACGGCGGTAATGCTGGTGGGCGTCAGGTTGAATTTCTTCACGAATTCGGCCGGGATATGCACTCCCGGCAAGGGGGCGCCGCCTTCCCAGTCCAGGTGGATGGCCTGCATGCCGTCCAGCCCGATGTGTACCGTGCGGTCCACCGGAGTGCCGGTGCGCTCCAGGATGCCGACTACCTTGAAGGGTTTGTCGGCATGCTGGGTCAGGCCCATGCCGCCCATGCCGTGGGCCAGCACGATGACATCACCAAGGTGATAGTGCAGTTTGTCGGCCACGTCGGCCCCCAGCACGGCATCGAAGACACCGGCAAAAGGCTGGCCCTGGGCCAGCTTGAGCGACTGGCCGCTGCCGTAGCGGAAATGGGTGAAGTAATCGCCATTGGTGGCCAGCACCGGGAAGCCGCGATGCGAATCACCCAGGGAGATCGGGATGGTCCAGGCTACCGCCGGATTGCGCGCCAGGGCCTGGGCACTGTCCCAGCCCATGTTGTTGGTGGCGCCGCCGATGCGGAAGATGGCGTACAGCATCAGCTGGATCGGACTGGTGCGTGCACCGACCACCAGGTCCGTGCCGGAGACCGATTGCGAGAATCCGGCCCGCACCTCATGGCGCACCCGTTCGATCCCCAGCAGCATGGTAGTAGACAGGGCAATGGCCAGCAACATCAGGCCCAGCGTGAAGCGCCGGTTCCAGGCGCTGCGCGCGGCCAGGCGTAGGAGCAGCTTCATGCGGCCTCCTCGGGGCGGGCAGCCTGGTTCAGCTGCTCCAGCGCGATGCGGCGGTCGAAACGCTCGGCCAGGCGCTGGTCGTGGCTGACGAAGACCAGCGCCGCGCCGCTCTGCGCGCATTCGCGCTGCAACAGGTTGAGGAAGGCTTGCTGGCGGTCGCTGTCCAGGGCCGAGGTCGGTTCATCGGCGACGATGATTTCCGGGCGGCCGATCAGCGAGCGTGCAGCGGCCACGCGTTGCTGCTGGCCGATGGAGAGCTGGGTCACGGGACGCGTCCACAAGGGCGGCGCCAGATCCAGCGCCGCCAGCAGGGATTGCGCGACGTCCTTGAGATCGCCCCCTTGCTGGCCGGCGCGCTGCCTGCGGTAAGTCGAGAACTGGCACGGCAGCAGCACGTTGTCGAGGATGGAAAGATAAGGCAGCAGGTTGAACTGCTGGAAGATGAAACCGATGTGATCCACCCGGAAGCGATCCCGCCGCGCTGCAGAGAGGCTGTGCAGGGGCTGGCCGAGGACTTCCACGGTGCCGGCCTGCGGCACGACGATGCCGCCGATGGCCGCCAGCAGCGTGCTCTTGCCGCTGCCGCTGGGGCCGCTGACGAAAACATGTTCACCAGCAGCGACCTGGAAATGCGGCAAGGCCAGTGCCGGGTGCGTCTGGCCGGGCCAGGTGAAGCGCAGCTCGCGCATGGCAATGGCGGCGGCCGGGGAGGGGCGTTCAGGAAGAGTCATGACAACATGAAGGAAAAGCGCGGAAGGCGCCGAAGCAGGGCAGCACGGCCGATCATAGCGCCTGCGCCTGTCATTGGCCTGACTTGCCTCGCCAGGGCGCGTGGCCCCGGCGGATCGGAACATCAGTTCAGCGGGATCAGGGCGCTGCCCGGCACCAGTTGCACCGCGCCTTGCTTCTTGGGCGTGGCCAGTTGTACGTCGATGCGCTGGAAGCCGGGGAAGGCGGCAAACAGGCCGCTCACATCCACCGTATTGAGCGCGCCGGGGCTGGCGCAGACCAGGGTGAAATCGCCGTCGAGGTCGGCATGGCCGTCGTTCGGCGCCGGCGCGCTGCTGGCGGGCGTCTTTTCACCCAGCAGGGCCGGTGTCAGCACGGCCGACTCCAGTTGCACTTCGGCCGGCTTGCACTGGGCGGCCGCATCGGTGGCGAACATGCGGTTGACCTCGCGCAGGTTCTTGACGGCGGCGCGCACGGTGTCCTTGTCCTTGCCGCTGCTGGCAGCGTGCTCGAAGCCCACCAGGTTGATGAGCGGGCTGTCCAGGTGCAGGGTCAGGGTGTTGCCTTCCAGGGCCACGTCCAGTTTGCCCACGCCGTGCACGTGCGCGGGGTGGTTGCCATGATGGTCATGGCCTTCATCGGCGGCCAGCGCAGGCAGGCTGGCAACGGACAGCAGGACGAGAGGAATCAGGCGCAACGATGGACGGAATCGGAACATGGGCGGCTTCTTTCTTGTGCTTGTTGTAAAGGGAGTTCAAGGGGGCGGCAAACCGGCAACGCAAGGATACAGACAGCAAACCAGGGCAGAAAATCCGCCGTGAGAGCCGCATTGTGCCCCGGACCACGGACAGATTTGCAGTGTTGTTACATTCTGCAACAGGGTTGCATTATAATGCCTGCTTTTCCTGTTTCTGCAACTTGGTTGCGCCAACGGGCAAGCGCTCTTGCCAGCCCGGCTGGCCGCGCTGTCCGGTGTCCGGGTTGCTTCTTCTCAGATTGCCTGCCGTGTCGTTTCTCTCTCGATTCCTGTTGAAGCAAGGCGTGCTCGCCAGCCCCTGGTGGCAGCGTGTGCTGGCCGTTGCGCCCGTGATCCTGCTGTTGTGGCTGGGCGTGCACTGGGCTTTGGGGGAGGGCTGACATGGATGCTGCCATCTCGCTGGACAACCTCACCGTCAGCTATCGCCGCCATCCGGCCCTGCACCACGTCAATGGCGCCTTTGCGCGCGGTTCGCTGACGGCCATCGTCGGCCCCAACGGGGCGGGCAAAAGCACTTTGCTCAAGACCATGCTGGGGCTGGTCCGCTGCAATGACGGGCGCGTGCATACCCATGTGGATGCGCGCCGCATCGCCTACCTGCCGCAGCAGGCCGAGATTGACCGCAGCTTCCCCATCACGGTGATCGACTGCGTGCAACTGGGTTACTGGCAGGCCAAGGGCAACTGGGGCGGCATTGACGCTGCCATGCGCCAGCGTGCGGTGCAGGCACTGGCGGCCGTGGGGCTGGACGGTTTTGCCGGGCGTCCGGTCTCCAGCCTCTCGGTGGGGCAGTTCCAGCGCGTGCTGTTTGCCCGCATCCTGCTGCAGGATGCCGAGGTGATCCTGCTCGATGAGCCCTTCAATGCCATCGACGCCCGCACCACCGGCGACCTGTTGCGCATCATCTCGGCCTGGCATGCGGAACGCCGTACCGTGATCGCGGTGCTGCACGACCACGACCAGGTGCGCCGCGCCTTCCCGCAGACCTTGCTGCTGGCGCGCAACGTGGTGGCCTGGGGCGAGACTGCCGAGGTCATGTGCGAAGAGAACCTGCAGCGCGCCCGGGCCATGGCCGAGGCAGTTGATGAGCACGCCGGCGTGTGCGAAGTGAGCGAGGCGGAGGTGCTGGCCTTGTCGCGGGCGCATGAGCATGAACATTCACATGGGCATTCCCACACGCACCATGCCGCCACCCCGGGAGGCCGGGCATGAGCGCACTCTCGACCTTGCAGAGCCTGGCGATTGCGCCGTTCCTGGAATTTTCCTTCATGCGCCGCGCACTGGTGGCTGCCTTTGCCCTGGCGCTGGGCAGTGCCCCGCTGGGCGTGCTCTTGACCCTGCGCCGCATGAGCCTGTTCGGTGAGGCCTTGAGCCACGCCGTGCTGCCGGGCGTGGCCGTAGGTTTCATCTTCTTCGGCCTGTCGCTGCCGGCGCTGTCCATCGGCGGATTCGCCGCCGGGGTACTGGTGGTGGCCGTGGCCGGCTGGATCAGCCGCCATACCGAACTGAAGGAAGATGCCAGCCTGGCCGCCATCTACGTGGTGGCGCTGGCGCTGGGCGTGATCCTGATTTCGCGCCACGGCACCCAGCTCGACCTGCTGCATATCCTCTTCGGCAACGTGCTGGGCGTGGACAGCGAAGGCCTGGTGCTCATCGCCGGTGTGGCCAGCGCCAGCGTACTGGGCATCGCCGCGCTCTATCGCGGACTGCTGCTGGAGAGTTTCGATCCTTCCTACATGGCCGTGGGCGGCGGACGCAGCGGCGGGGCGATCTACCAGCAGGTGTTCCTGATGCTGGTGGTGATGAACCTGGTGGCCTCCTTCCAGACCCTGGGCACGCTGATGGCGGTCGGCCTGATGATGCTGCCGGCGGTCTCGGCGCGGCTGTGGCACGACACCTTGCCGGCACAGTTGTGCAACAGCGTGTTGCAGGCCGCGCTGGCCGGGTATGCGGGGCTGCTGATCTCGTATTACGCCTCGGTGCCGTCCGGCCCCGTCATCATCGTCTGCGCGGGGGTGCTGTATGCCGCCTCGCTGCTGTTGGCCCCGCGCGGCTGGCTGCCGCGCCTGTTGCGGCGACCGCACCTGCAGGCCTGAGGCTTCACTTTCCCCCGTCTATTGCTGTTTATTGCCGCTTTCTTCTGCTTCTCTTTCCCCGGAGTGTCCATGAAACTGTTTCGTCCCCTCTCTGCGCTGCTGGCGGCCCTGGCCGTGGCGGCGAGCCTGCCGGCGTCCGCTGCCGAGCGCATTCCCGTGCTGGCCAGCTTCAGCATCCTGGGCGACGTCGTCGCCAATGTCGGCGGCGAGCGCATCGCCGTCTCTACCCTGGTCGGCCCGGATGAAGATGCGCACGTCTTCCAGCCGGCCCCGGATGACATCAAGGCCGTCTCGCGTGCCAAGCTGATCGTGGTCAATGGCCTCGGTTTCGAAGGCTGGATGGAGCGCCTGGCGCAGTCGGCCAATTACCGCGGCCCCATCGTGGTGGCCTCGGCCGGCATCAAGGCGCGCGAGCGCGTGGGTGAAGACGAGGACGATCACGCCCACGGTGCAGGACATGAACATCACGGCAAGGACGATCCGCACGCCTGGCAGGACCCGCAGAACGTGATCGTCTACACCCGCAACATCGTCACCGCCCTGGCCAAGCTGGACCCGGCGGGTGCGGAGGTCTACCGCAAGAATGGCGAGGCCTATGTCGCCAAGCTGCAGGACCTGGACGCCTGGGCTGCACGCCAGTTCAGCCAGATCCCGGATGCCAAGCGCAAGGTCATCACCTCGCATGACGCCTTCGAATACTTCGGTGCCCGCTACAAGGTGCGCTTCCTGGCCGCGCAGGGTGTGTCGACCGATAGCGAACCCAGTGCCCGTGATGTGGCTGCGCTGATTCGCCAGATCCGCAGCGAGAAGATCAAGGCCCTGTTCTTCGAGAACATGAGCAACCCCAAGCTGCTGCAGCAGATCGCCCGCGAATCCGGCACGGCAGCAGGCGGCAAGCTGTATGCCGATGCGCTGTCCAAGGCGGACGGCCCGGCTGCGGACTACCTCTCGCTGATGCGCTACAACATCACGCAATTGCTGGAAAAGATCCGTCTGAACTGAGGGCGGACAAATCGCGTATGCTGGTGGCCCCGCACCGTCGCCCTGGCGGTGCCTGTCACCTTGCATAGGAGAATTCCCGCATGAGCACCGTTACCGTCGTCGCCATCATCACCGCCAAGCCCGGCCAGCGCGAAGCGCTGCTGGCCATCGCGCGCGCCAACCTGGCTGCCGTGCGCGCCGAGGAAGGCTGCATCGAGTATGGACTGGTGGTGGATGTGGATGGCTTCGGCCCGAACCAGGCCCCCCTGGGGCCGGATACCTTCGCCTTCGTCGAGAAGTGGAAGGACGAAGAAGCGCTGAAACTGCACTTCACCCTGCCGCACATGACCGACTACCGCGAGAAGTCCAAGGATTTGATCGCGGACCGCAAGGTGCATGTGCTCAAGTCTGCGGACTGATCCTCGCCGCTGTCGTCCCCGTGCCCGGCGCGGGGACGGACTCCCTCAATATTCGCCAGGAAAATCCGCCGGCCAGGTCTGTTGCGGATCGAATGAAGATGCCTGGCCCATCTGCTTCAACCACGTGATGAAGGTCTTCAGTGCCGGATTGGTGTCGGCGCTGCTGCGATAGAGCATGTGGTAACCCTCCCCGTGCAGCACGACCTCCGGAAACAGCCGCACCAGCCGGCCTGCGGCCAGATCGTCATCGACCAGCGCCAGCGTGCCCATGCCCACCCCCTGGTCAGTGGCCGCCGCTTGCAGGCTCAGGAAGGAATGTTCATAGACCGTCCCCGGCATCTTGCGCCGCACCGCCACCCCGGCCTTGCCCAGCCACTGCGACCACGCCGCTGAACGGCTGGAAAGGTGGATCAGCGGCACCTCCACGAAATCGCGCGGCACCCGGATCGGGTGCGTCTCCAGGAAGTGCGGCGAAGCCAGCGGTACCGACACGTCATCCAGGAAGCGCACGCAGTCATAGCCGCTGCGCTCCAGCGGGCTGCGCCAGATGATGACGTCGAAAGGATCCTTCACATCCTCGAAATACTCCGACATGGTGGTGGTGACCCGCACCTCGATACGGGGGTTGTCGATCTGGAACTGCGACAGGCGCGGAATCAGCCAGCGCATTGCCACCGAGGGGGCGGCGATGAGGCGCACCACGCGGCTCTTGCCGGCCAGGGACAGCTGTTCGGCCGCCAGCGCAATGCGGTCCAGGCTGGCCTTGACCTCGGCATAGAAGGCCAGGGCCGCTTCCGTGGGTTCCACGCCACGCGACTGGCGTAAAAACAACGGTTGTTCGAAATACTCCTCCAGCGTTTTGATCTGCTGGCTGACCGCACTATGGGTGATGAAAAGTTCATGGGCTGCCAGCGTCAGACTCCGCGTCCGGACTGCCGCTTCGAACACCTTGAGGGCCTTGAGCGGGGGTAAGGATGAAGACATGCTGTAAGAAAAACTTATAGAGGTGACGGAAAATGTTGCTTTGCAAAAGGCAGGGGCGACCTTATTCTTCAATCACCCAAACGTCAAACAGAAGGAATTCATCGTGAACAACGTCAGTATATTTGCAAAAGATGCCGGTTTTTCTAACAATTTGCGCTCCCTGGTGGAACTGGCAAAGTTTGCTGTCCAGCAAGTCATCGCCGCCCACGCCTTGAAGCCCGTGCGCAACGATGCCACCGACCTGCATGATGCTGCCTACTTCGAAGGCGTGACCGACCATTTCGAAATGGAAGTGCGCCTGCGCCAGCTGGACCACAGCCACCTGCACGCTGTCTGGAAGCTGCAATCGCAGATCTGAATGCCGATGCGGCCTGCTTGATGGCAGCACCCGCAGCACTGAAGTACCGCAGTACCCGGCAGGACCAGGCCCGATGCGCCTGAAGAACGATGATGAAGAGACCGGCTCCGCGCGTTCGGGGCCGCAGCAGGCAGCCAGCAGTCGCCCACAGAGGCAGACCCTGCCCGACGCATCACCTGCTTGACCCGTCACGCCCCGCAGTACCTGTATTGCCCGTATCACCCGCAACGGCGGCCTCATGGCCGACAGCGCCCCCAACATGGCCAGGCGCACGCTGCGTTGAACACCTCATCCCCGCTGTCGCGGGGATTTGCCGTTTACGGGCACGATGTCTGAAAAGCCATGCCCGCTTGCCTCCCTGGTCAGTTTCCTCTTGATCCTCTTAACAAAAATGACATCGCACGGTAGTGCAGCGCTGCTATATTTGTTGTCGGGGAAATAAAACATGTTGCCGTTCGTGCAGGTTTCGCGTCTTTGCTTCTTACAGGGGAGTTCGCCATGTTGTCTTCACTTCGTGCCCGGCTGATCGTCATATGCGTACTGATCGTGGCGGTAGCCATGATCGTTCTCAGTGGCGCCAACATCTACACCGTCCGCAGCGATACGCTGGAGGGCATCTCCACCCAGACCCGCCAGCTCACCGAAAGCTACGCTGCCAACATCACCGAGTGGGTGCGCAGCAAGCGCATCATCACCGGCGCCATGAAGCAGGCCTTGAAGCAAAGCGATGTCCTGCCCATCGTGGCGGCGGCCCAGGAGGCCGGTTCCTTCGACGACGCCTACATCGGCTATCCCGACAAACGCATGCTGGCCCTGCACCCGATGCCGGCCGGTTACGATCCGACCGCACGGCCCTGGTACAAGCAGGCGGTCGATGCCGGCAAGCCGGTGCTCACCGCCCCCTATGTGGACGCCACCACCGGCAAGCTGGTGGTGACCTTCGCCGAGCCGGTCAGCGACAAGGGGACCCTGCAGGCAGTGCTGGGTTCGGACGTGCAGCTGGACAACGTGGTGCGCACCGTGGCCGGCATCAAGCCCACGCCATCCAGCTTTGCCTTCATCGTCGGCAAGGATGGACTCATCATCACCCATCCCAACAAGGAGCTGGCCTTGAAGCCGGTGTCGGCGCTGGACCAGAATCTCTCCGCCGCCACGCTGGCCGGGATGAAGCAGGGCGGCAGCGCGACCATCGGCGGCGTCCCCTATCTGCTCTTTACGCAACCCATCGACAACACCGACTGGTCGCTGGTGGTGGCGCTGGATTATCGGGAGGCCACGCATGCGGTTGGGGCGCTGATGGCGCTGGCGGTGATCCTGGCCGTGGTGGCCATCGTCGCGGCGGCATTGCTGCTGAGCTACACCATCACGCGCCTGCTGCGCCGCCTGGGCGTGGTGCGCAATGCCATGGAAGAAATCGCCTCGGGTGACGGTGACCTGACGCGCCGGCTCGACACCAGCGGCAAGGATGAACTGGCGCAGATATCGCGCGCCTTCAATCACTTTGCCGACAAGATCTCGCGCACCTTGCTCGATATCCGGCGCGCCAGCGAGTCCGTGAAAGTTTCTTCCAGCGAGATCGCCAGCGGCAACATGGACCTGTCCGCACGCACCGAACAGCAGGCCGGTTCGCTGGAAGAGACCGCATCGGCGATGGAAGAACTCACCTCCACCGTGAAGCAAAACGCCGACAACGCGCGCCAGGCCAACCAGTTGGCGGTGTCGGCCTCGGATGTGGCGGTGCATGGCGGTACCGTGGTGGGCCAGGTGGTCAGCACCATGAGCTCCATCAATGAGTCCTCCCGCAAGATCGTCGACATCATCAGCGTCATCGATGGCATCGCCTTCCAGACCAATATCCTGGCCTTGAACGCCGCAGTGGAAGCGGCGCGAGCCGGTGAGCAGGGACGCGGGTTTGCGGTGGTGGCCTCCGAAGTGCGTTCCCTGGCACAGCGTTCGGCCACGGCCGCCAAGGAGATCAAGCAGTTGATCGATGATTCGGTACAGAAGGTGGAAGCGGGCAGCCAGCTGGTGGCCCAGGCCGGTTCGACCATGGATGAAGTGGTCTCCAGCGTGCGCCGCGTGACCGACATCGTGGGTGAGATCAGTTCAGCCAGCCAGGAGCAGAGTGCCGGCATCACCGAAGTGGGTAATGCCGTGACCCTGATGGATGAGGCGACCCAGCAGAACGCCGCGCTGGTGGAAGAGGCGGCCGCCGCGGCCAAATCCCTGCAGGAGCAAGCAGCTCATCTGGCCGCGGTGGTGGCGGGCTTCAAGCTCGATGAAAGCGGTGGCGGCGCTCCGATCACGCCGCCGGTTCATCATGCGGCCCCGCCGCCGGCTGCAGCAGCACGTCCGGCACCGGTCAACATCACGCCCAAGCCGGCGCCGCTGAAGGCCAAGCCCGCCAGCAAGCCGGCGCTACCGGCCGAAGCGGCTGCGCCTGCCGCGCCCAAAGCCGCCCCGAAGGCGCCGCCCAAGAGCAGCGGTGGCGACGACTGGGAAGAGTTCTGAGCGAGGTTCTGAGCGAGGAAAACGAGGCGGGCCGCCTCAGGCCCGCTTCTTGAGCAGCTGCATGGGCGCAAACAATTGCTGCATGCCGCTGTGCTCGATGAAGCTGAGATTGTAGGGATGTTCGGCCACCGCGCGCGGGAATTGCGCCACCAGCGGCAGTCCGCTCAGCTGCTCGGCGATCTTCCCCCACAGCACCAGCGTGGGAAGGGACTTGTCCTGTGCCTGGCCATGCTCGGCCAGGGCGCGCAATACCGTTTCAAAGAAGGGTTTCCAGCCCTTGGCATCCTTGACCGGTGCCACATGGCTGCGGAACACCAGGCTGGCATTCAGTAGCAGGAAGCCTTGCGCAGTCAGGTTGTCCTGCAGGTCGGCCAGGGTCTGGATGCTGCCTTCCACATCCGCCTGGGCCTGCGCCGCGATACCGGCCAGCGCATCGCCACTGGTCTGGCCCGCCTGCAGCGCGCCCTCGGCCACCAGCAGCATCTTCATGAAATTGCGCAGCGAGGTGGCGCGATTGACCTGCTTGGACAAGCCCTTTTCCGACCACAGCGAACCCACTGCGCCATCCATGAAGCACACGCCGGTAGCACTGGCCGCGCGCGGATAGGGGCCCTCGCCGATCAGCACGTAGCGCACCGCGTCCATGGGCTGGGTGAAGGCAGCAAACAGACGGCCTTCGGTGGGCAGGTAATCGTCCTGCGCCAGGGTGGGCAGATAAGCGGGATCGGCTTGATGGATCGCCTGCAGGCCGGCGCGCAGGGCGGCATGCCAGGAGGGATGGGCGGTATGGATCAGGTCCAGCAGGGCAGCGGGGAGGGGGGCAACGGAAGACATGGAAAGTGAAGGGGAGGCACGGCCGGTTCAATGAAGTGGCAGCATTGTATACCGCCCGACCGGCTTCCCCGCAGGATCAGGCCACCGCCGAATCGCTGCCTGATGCGCCGAAGAGCTGCTGCTTGAGCAATTGCAGCTGGTCGCGCGCCGCGGCTGCCTTTTCGAACTCCAGGTTCTTGGCGTGTTCCTGCATCTGCTTTTCCAGGCGCTTGATTTCCTTGCTGATTTGCTTCTCGCTCATGGATTCGTAGTTGCGCTTCTCCTCGGCCACCATCATTTCGGTGCGCGCCTGGGCCGGGTTGAAGATGCCGTCGATGAGTTCGCGGATCTCCTTCTTGATACCGGTCGGCACGATGCCATTGGCGGCATTGAAGGCCAGCTGCTTGGCGCGGCGGCGCTCGGTCTCGCCGATGGCCTTGTGCATGGAATCGGTTACCACATCGCCATAGAGGATGGCCATGCCGTTCAAGTTGCGGGCGGCGCGGCCGATGGTCTGGATCAGGCTGCGCTCGGAACGCAGGAAGCCTTCCTTGTCCGCATCCAGGATGGCCACCAGCGAGACCTCGGGAATGTCCAGGCCCTCGCGCAGCAGGTTGATGCCGACCACCACATCGAAGGTGCCGAGACGCAGGTCGCGGATGATTTCCACGCGCTCGACCGTATCGATGTCGCTGTGCAGGTAGCGCACCTTGATGCCGTTGTCGGAGAGGAATTCGGTCAGCTGCTCGGCCATGCGCTTGGTCAGCGTAGTCACCAGCACGCGCTCGTCCTTGGCGATGCGGTCGTGGATCTCCTGCATCAGGTCATCCACCTGCGTGGTGGCCGGACGCACGGCGATGATGGGGTCCACCAGGCCGGTCGGGCGCACCACCTGTTCCACCACCTGGTCGGCATGGGTGTTTTCATAGTCCGCCGGCGTGGCCGAAACGAAGATGGTCTGGCGCATCTTCTTTTCAAATTCGTCGAACTTCAGCGGCCGGTTGTCCAGCGCCGAGGGCAGGCGGAAGCCGTAGTCCACCAGGTTCACCTTGCGCGCGCGGTCACCGTTGTACATGCCGTTCAACTGGCCGATCAGCACGTGTGATTCGTCCAGGAACATGATGGCGTCCTTGGGCAGGTAATCCACCAGCGTTGGCGGCGGGTCGCCCGGCTTGGCGCCGGAGAGATGGCGCGAATAGTTTTCGATGCCTTTGGTGAAGCCGATCTCGGTCATCATCTCGATGTCGAAGCGGGTGCGCTGTTCCAGTCGCTGTTCTTCGATGAGCTTGTTTTCCTTGCGGAAGAATTCCAGGCGCTCGGCCAGTTCTTCCTTGATGGTTTCGATGGCGCGCAGTACGGTCGAGCGTGGCGTCACGTAGTGCGAACCGGGATAGATGGTGAAGCGCGGGATCTTCTGGCGCACGCGGCCCGTCAGCGGATCGAACAGTTGCAGGCTGTCGATCTCGTCGTCGAAGGTCTCGATGCGCACGGCCAGTTCGGCGTGTTCGGCTGGGAATACATCGATCGTGTCGCCGCGCACGCGGAAGGTGCCGCGCCCGAAGTCCACTTCGTTGCGGGTGTACTGCATCTGGATCAGGCGGGCGATGACGTCGCGCTGCGAGACCTTGTCCTTGGCGCGCAGGGTCAGGATCATCTGGTGGTATTCATTCGGGTTACCGATACCGTAGATGGCCGAGACGGTCGCCACGATCACCACGTCGCGCCGTTCCATCAGCGACTTGGTGCAGGACAGGCGCATCTGCTCGATGTGCTCGTTGATCGATGAATCCTTCTCGATGAACAGGTCGCGCTGGGGGACGTAGGCTTCGGGCTGGTAGTAGTCGTAGTAGCTGACGAAATATTCCACCGCATTGTGCGGGAAGAACTCGCGGAACTCGCTGTAGAGCTGTGCCGCCAGTGTCTTGTTGGGGGCAAACACGATGGCCGGTCGGCCCAGGCGGGCAATCGTGTTGGCCATGGTGTAGGTCTTGCCCGAGCCGGTCACGCCCAGCAGGGTCTGGTAGAACAGGCCGTCGTGAACGCCCTCGACCAGCTTGTCGATGGCTGCCGGCTGGTCGCCCGCCGGGGGAAACACCTGGTAGAGCTTGAAGGGCGAGTCGGGGAAGGTGACGAACTTGCTCTCGTCCAGCTCGGTATTGATGGGGGTCAGTTCAGCCATGGTCTGGGTTGCCTTTGTCGCGCGGGTTCCGGTGAGCCGCCACGGTGCAGGAAGAACCGGCAACGCCCGCAAGCGGGGTGTTGCACACAGGCAAGGTGGAGGCGTGAATATTCATCAAATGCTGTCGGGATGCTGAAGTTCAAGACACAATCTGCGCCTGTCCAGCCGGCAAAACCGGACGCAAAGCCGCGTCAGCAGCCAGCTCATCCACTGGGTGGGGCGGCCTGGCGCGGGACGGGTGCAGATCGGGGTTATGTCGATAGAACATGGTGTCATGCAGATTCAGCAGGCAATTGGGCCTGTCTGTGTCTGTGATTGGCCATCCACATTTGTTAGAATGCAGTGTTGCAAAAAGGTGCACATCCGAATCTCTCCCTGTGCACCCATTTCCTTCTGCAGCGCTTTGTTGCAGCTAACTTTTCATGTTATCACGATGAACGCACCTGTCTCCGCCTCCCTGTTTTCCGCCATCGAAATGGCGCCGCGCGACCCCATCCTGGGCGTGACCGAAGCCTACAACGCCGACCAGAATCCGGCCAAGACCAACCTGGGCGTGGGCGTGTACTACGACGACAACGGCAAGGTCCCCCTGCTGGAATGCGTGAAGAAAGCCGAGGCGGAACTGGCAGCCAAGCTGGCCCCGCGTACCTACCTGCCCATCGACGGCCTGGCCACCTATGACCGCGCGGTGCAGGAGCTGGTCTTCGGCGCCGGCAGCGCCGTGGTGACCGAGAAGCGTGCGATCACCGTGCAAGCCCTGGGCGGCACTGGCGCGCTGAAGCTGGGTGCCGACTTCCTCAAGCACTTCTCGCCGGCCGGTACCGAAGTCTGGATCAGCGACCCGAGCTGGGAAAACCACCGCGCCCTGTTCGAGATGGCCGGCTTCAAGGTCAACGCCTATCCGTACTATGACCCGGCCACCCGTGGCGTGAACTTCGCCGGCATGCTGGAAGCCTTGAAGACCATGAAGACCGGCTCGGTCGTGCTGCTGCACGCCTGCTGCCACAACCCGACCGGCGCCGACCTGACCGACGACCAGTGGACGCAAGTCATTGAAGTGGTGACCTCGCGCGGCCTGGTTCCCTTCCTGGACATGGCCTACCAGGGCTTTGGCGACGGCATCGCCGAAGACGGCCAGGTGGTGCGCCGCTTCGCTGAAGCGGGCGGCCCGCTGTTCGTGTCGAACTCGTTCTCCAAGTCCTTCTCGCTGTATGGCGAACGCGTGGGCGCATTGTCCATCGCTGCCGCCAGCGCCGAAGAAGCTGCCCGCGTGCTGTCGCAACTCAAGCGCGTGGTGCGTACCAACTACTCCAACCCGCCGATCCACGGTGGCCAGGTGGTCGCAACCGCCCTGGCATCGCCCGAACTGCGCAAGCTGTGGGAAGACGAACTGGCCGAGATGCGCGTGCGCATCCGCGAAATGCGCCAGCTGCTGGTGGCCAAGCTGAAGGAAAAGGCGCCTGGCCATGACTTCGATTTCGTCATCAAGCAACGCGGCATGTTCTCCTACTCCGGCCTGACCAAGGCCCAGGTGGAACGCCTGCGCAACGAGTTCTCGATCTACGCCGTCGACACCGGCCGCATCTGCGTGGCTGCGCTCAACACCAAGAACATCGACGTGGTGGTCGACGCCATCGCCAAGGTGCTGTAACTGGCATGCACGGCCCCGTCTGCGGATGGGGTCGCGCAGGGCGTTTTCTCCTATGAAAAAATGCGCCTTTCCCTGAAAAAAGTTTTGACATGAAGTAAAAATCGCGTCATAATCTTTTTCTCAGCTGTTCCCTGATAGCTCAGTCGGTAGAGCGACGGACTGTTAATCCGCAGGTCCCTGGTTCGAGTCCAGGTCGGGGAGCCAAAGAATGCGAAGGCCTCGCAAGCAATTGCGGGGCCTTTTCAATTAGTGTGAGGCTGGTGTGTTGGTCTCTCACGAAGGGCGGCAGGGCTATGCCGCCACGATGCAGAACGATGTAAAAAATTTTCGTTTTCCACTCTGGTAAATCTGAAAAAAATCGTTCATAATCGCGCCCTCAATTGATCCCTGATAGCTCAGTCGGTAGAGCGACGGACTGTTAATCCGCAGGTCCCTGGTTCGAGTCCAGGTCGGGGAGCCAGAATACGAAAGCCTCGCAAGTTTCTTGCGGGGCTTTTTTGTTTTTGGCCCTGCCAGGCATCACCTCTGTTTGCTTGTGCTCAAATTTAGCGCAATTGAGCTAGAATTGAGCGCATGAGCACCCTCAGTGACGCCCTTTTCTCCAAATCCATCCAAGCCATTCTCGGCCAGCTGTTCCTGCGGCCGGAAGGGATGCACCTGCGCGCACTGATGAGCCGCACCGGCATCAGTTCTGCATCGGCTCAGCGCGAGCTTGGCAAATTGACCGAGGCCGGGCTGTTGCTGCGGGAAGAGGTGGGGCGCGTCTTGCTCTACAAGCCCAATCCGGACTCTCCAATTTTTTCGGAACTGAGCGCCATTATTCGCAAGACCTTTGGCGTGGCCGACACCATCAAGGCTATGCTGCTGCCTTTTTCGGAACGCATCGAGCGCGCCTTCTTGTATGGGTCGGTTGCCAAGGGTTTGGATACGGCGGCCAGTGACATTGATTTGCTGGTGCTGGCGGATGACCTTGGCAGTGCCGATCTCTACCCCGAGCTGGTGGCGCTGGAGGCAAGACTGGGCAGGAAGATTTCCCTGACGGTGTATCGCCCCGCTGAATTCCGGAAAAAGATCGCGGCACGGAATCATTTTCTGGTTTCCGTGATGGCTGGTCCGAAAATCGAATTGATCGGAGCACAGGATGGGGCACAATGAGCTTGAAAATCTCCTCAGGTTGGGGCAACTGAAGCCGGAGCCTCCTTCGGCGGCCGAAATCGATACCCATCTCCAAAGTGGCCGGGATCGGCTCAAAGATGCCTCGGCACCAGGACTTTCAATATCCGGCCGTTTCCTCCTCGGCTACAGCGCGGCGTATGCGTTCTCGCTGGCCGCCTTGCGGCGCCAGGGTTTCCGGCCCGCCAGCCGCTATGTGGTGTTCCAGTGCCTGCCTCACACGCTGGAGGTCGGTCCCGACGTCTGGCGCTTGCTCGCACGGGCGCATGATGTTCGCAATGGCTTTGAATACGAGGGCAGTGACGAGGTGACTGAAGATCTCGGCCTGCAAGTGATTCGCTGCGCAGAGGTGCTGGAACGCCTGTCGTGATTGACTGGCTGCCCATTCAGAGGCATGGGCTCATCCCGGCGCCGCAATCGCTGCTAGAATCGGCATCCCCCCGACCAGCCAGGACTTTCCCATGAGCGACCCCATTCGTCTGACCCAATACAGCCATGGCGCCGGTTGCGGCTGCAAGATTTCGCCGCAGGTGCTCGACGTCATCCTGGCCGGCAGCGGCGCCCAGCATCTCGATCCCAAACTCTGGGTCGGCAATGCCTCCCGCGATGATGCGGCCGTCTATGCCATCGATGAAGAGCGCGGCGTGGTCTCCACCACCGATTTCTTCATGCCCATCGTCGATGATCCCTTCGACTTCGGCCGCATTGCCGCCACCAATGCCATCAGCGACATCTACGCCATGGGCGGTGATCCGCTCATGGCCATCGCCATCCTCGGCTGGCCGGTCAACGTGCTGCCGCCGGAGGTGGCGCGCGAAGTGGTGCGCGGTGGCCGCGCGGCCTGCGATGCGGCTGGCATTCCGCTGGCCGGTGGCCATTCCATCGATGCCCCGGAACCCATCTTCGGCCTGGCCGTGACCGGTGTGGTGGAGAAGCGCCACATGAAGCGCAACGACACCGCCAGCGCCGGCTGCCTGTTGTACATCACCAAGCCGCTGGGCATCGGCATCCTCACCACCGCAGAAAAGAAGGGCAAGCTGCGCCCTGAAGATGTTGGCACGGCGCGCGACTGGATGTGCCAGCTCAACCAGCCCGGCAGCCGCTTCGGCAAGCTGGCGGGCGTGGCTGCGATGACCGATGTGACCGGCTTCGGCCTGCTGGGCCATCTGGTGGAAATGTGCGAAGGCAGCGGCGTGAGCGCACGCATCCAGCACGCGCTGGTGCCGAGCCTGCCGGGCGTGCCTTATTACCTGGCCGAAGGCTGCGTGCCGGGCGGCACCGGGCGCAATTTCGAGAGCTATGGCAGCAAGATCAGTCCGCTCAGCGAAGCCCAGAAGAACCTGCTGTGCGATCCCCAGACCAGCGGCGGCCTGCTGGTGGCGGTGCGGCCGGAAGCCAATCCGGAATTCCTCGCCACCGCCGCCGCCCTCGGACTGGAACTGGCGCCCATCGGCGAACTGGTGGAACGACAGCGCTACGCGGTCGAGGTGCTTTGATGGCCGATCTGCAGCCCAGCCGCGCGCTCTTCCTCGCCGATACGCCCATGCTGGATGCGCGGGCGCCGGTGGAGTTCGGCAAGGGGGCGTTCCCGACGGCCGTGAACCTGCCGCTGATGAATGACAGCGAGCGTCATCAGGTCGGCCTGCGCTACAAGGAACAGGGCCAGCAGTCCGCCATCGAACTGGGTCATCAACTGGTCAGCGGATCGGTGAAGGAAGAACGCATTGCGGCCTGGGCCGAGTTCGCACGGGCGCATCCGGAAGGCTGCCTGTATTGCTTCCGCGGCGGCCTGCGCTCGCAGATCACCCAGCAGTGGTTGAAGAGCGAGGCCGGCATTGCCTATCCCCGCGTGGCTGGCGGCTACAAGGCGCTGCGCCACTTCCTGATGGAAGCCATCGACCAGGCCTTGGCAGACTGCGCTTTCGTGGTGGTGGGCGGCATGACCGGATGCGGCAAGACCGACGTGCTGCTGCAGCTCGACAACGCGCTGGACCTGGAAGCCTACGCCAATCATCGCGGCTCCAGCTTCGGCAAGCGCGCCAGCCCGCAGCCTGCGCCCATCGACTTCGAGCACCGCCTGGCCATTGCCCTCATTAAATTGCAGGCGCAAGGCCATCAATGGTTTGCGCTGGAAGACGAGAGCCGCCTCATCGGTGCCTGCGCCTTGCCGCTGGCCTTGCACCAGCGCATGCAGAGCCTGCCCATGGTATGGCTGGAAGACAGCCGGGAAGGGCGCGTGGAGCGCATCCTGCGCGATTACGTCAGTGGCTTGTGCGAGGAGTACGTGGCGCTGGATCCGCGCCACGGTTTTGAACGCTATCGCGCCCATCTGCTGGCTGCCCTGGGCAAGCTGGTCAAGCGCCTGGGCGACCAGCGCTACCGCCGCCTGCTGCAGATGATGGAAACGGCGCTGGCGCGCCAGGAGAAAGACGGCGTGGTCGACTTGCACCGTGCCTGGATCGATGCCTTGCTGGCGGAATACTACGATCCCATCTATGCCTTCCAGCGGGAGTCCAAGCGCTCCCGCCTGCTGTTCGCAGGGCAGCAGACCGAGGTGGTCAGCTTCCTGCGACAGTACCGGCCCTGAATCAATTTACAGCAACACCACCGCCACCAGCCCACTGACCGCCCCGACGAGCATGGTCAGCAGCGTGACGGTCATGAGCACGCGCGGTGTGAAGGATGTGCGCAGCATCAGCAACGAAGGCAAGCTGATGCTGGGCAGGGTCATCAGCAACGCCACGGCCGGACCCACGCCCATGCCCAGCGAGAGCATGGATTGCACGATGGGGATCTCGGCCGCCGTCGGGATCACGAAGAGCGTCCCCACCACCGCCAGGGCCACGATCCACAGCAGGCTGTTGCCCATGCTGGCATCGACCTGCGGGAACAGCCACACACGTGCCGCACCCAGTGCCAGCACCACCACGATGTAGACCGGTGCCGTGGTCCAGAACAGTTGCCACAGCTTGCTGCCCCAGCGCACCAGGAAATGTCGGCCATCATCCATCGGTTCATATTCGGCGGCAGCCACTGCGTCCAAAGCAGCCTGTGGCAGGGTTTCCGTCTGTGCCACCCGTTGTGCGATCAGCGAGACGCCCACGACCAGCAGCACGCCCGCCAGCAAACGCAGCACGGCAAAATCCCATCCCAGCACGAAGCCCATGAACACCAGCGTGGCCGGATTGAGTACCGGGTTGGCGATCCAGAAGGCCAGGGCGGCACCGACCGACACTTGCTGGCGGCGCATGCCCGCCACCACCGGCGCGGCGCAGCAACTGCACATCATGCCCGGCAAGGCGAACAGGCCGCCGCGCAGGGTCGAGCCGAGGCCGGCGCGGCCGAACACCCGCAGCAGCCAGTCGCGCGGCACCAGCACCTGCACCAGCGAGCCGAGCAGCACGCCCAGCACGGCGGCTTTCCAGATGGCCAGGAAGTAGACCGTGGCATATTCCAGCGCAGCCGACCAGGGCGCGGTGGGTGCATTGGCCAGGATGGAGCCGCCAATGCTGTGCTTGTCGGCGGCCACGAAGGATTTCAGGTAGTAGGGCGACCACTTCACATAGTAGAGGCCGATGGCCGCCACCAGGACGAACAGCAGCGGCTTGAGCCAGGCAGAAGAGCCGCGCGAGGCGGAGGAAGAGAATGTCATGGGGATATCGGGTGGTCACGGAGTAGGAGAGTGCGCGCATCATACCTGCGCCGCGCCACTTCGTCAGTGCGCCAGAGGGACATGTCAGACAACCTGGCCGCGCCGGAACCAGCCTGAAGTGCAGATTCCTTCACATTCACCGCTTGCGTCCGCTTCGCGTCCTGTTATACTGCGCTTGCTGTTGTATGACGTCTTATAACAATCACCTCAACACACAACAATACGCCAAGAGACACCTCCGGCAAGTCCTGACGCCACTCCGTCCGCGTTCCTGCGGCGGCGCTTCCGGGGCAGGCTGGCGGAGCGGATGGCGAGAGACCTGGAGAAACCAATTGGCGCAAAGCAACACCCCCAGCGGCGCGGCGGCCGGCAAGCCGACCCATATCCGCTACCTGATCCTGTTCCTGCTGTTCGTCGTCACCACCGTCAACTACGCTGACCGTGCCACGCTGTCCATCGCCGGTTCGGCCATGAAGACCGAGCTGTCGCTGGATCCGGTCACCATGGGCTACATCTTCTCGGCCTTCAGCTGGGCCTATGTGCTGGCGCAGCTGCCGGGTGGCTGGCTGCTGGACCGCTTCGGCTCCAAGAAGATCTACATGTGGAGCATCGCCCTGTGGTCTTTCTTCACTTTCCTGCAGGCCGGTGTGACCTGGATGAGCACGGGCGCAGCCGTGATCGCGCTGTTCCTGCTGCGCTTCATGGTGGGCCTGGCTGAAGCGCCGTCCTTCCCGGCCAATGGCCGCATCGTTGCGGCCTGGTTCCCGACCAAGGAACGCGGCACGGCCTCGGCCATCTTCAATTCGGCGCAGTATTTCGCCGCCGTGATCTTCACGCCGCTGATGGCCTGGATCGTGCATACCTACAGCTGGCACCATGTGTTTACCGTCATGGGCGTGGTCGGCATCCTGCTGGCCATGGTCTGGGGCAAGATCATCTACAGCCCCAAGGATCATCCGCGCATCAACGCGGCTGAACTGCAGCATATCGAATCCGGGGGCGGCCTGGTCGACATGGACAACAAGAAGGTCGCCGCACCTTCCACCAAGGGCAAAGGCTACATCCGCCAGCTGCTGTCCAACCGCATGCTGCTGGGCGTCTACATCGGCCAGTACTGCATCAACGTGATCACCTATTTCTTCCTGACCTGGTTCCCGGTGTACCTGGTGCAGGAGCGTGGCATGTCCATTCTCAAGGCCGGTTTCGTGGCCTCGATCCCGGCGGTGTGCGGCTTCATCGGAGGCGTGGTCGGCGGCCTGATCTCGGACCGTCTCATCAAGAGCGGCATGTCGGTCACCTGGTCGCGCAAGATCCCCATCGTGGGCGGCATGCTGCTGTCGATGACCATGATCCTGTGCAATTACGTCGACGCGCAGTGGATGGTGGTGGGCATCATGGCGCTGGCCTTCTTCGGCAAGGGCGTGGGCGCGCTGGGCTGGGCGGTGGTGGCCGATACCGCGCCCAAGCAGATCGTGGGCCTCTCCGGTGGTCTCTTCAACATGTTCGGCAATGTGGCCGGTATCACCACTCCCATCGTGATCGGCTACATCGTCAAGGAAACCGGTTCCTTCTCCGGTGCCCTGGTCTTCGTGGGCATCAATGCGCTGGTGACCGTGATCAGCTATCTTGTCATCGTCAAGGAAATCAAGCGCGTCGAACTCAAGGACGCCTGATCCGTTTTGCCGGCGGCCGCTGTTGCAGTGGCCGCCCTTCATTTGAATTGCAGCACTCTGTTGTATGGGACTTAGCATGAGCACCGATACCGCCGCCAGCCAGGCATTCACTCCGCGCTACATCATGATGAACGACACCGACAATGTCGCCATCGTCGTCAATGACGGCGGCCTGCCGGCCGGCACCGTCTTCCCCGATGGCCTGACCCTGGTCGACCGCGTTCCCCAGGGCCACAAGATCGCGCTGCGCGACCTCAAGCAGGGCGAAGCCATCGTGCGTTATGACGTGGCCATCGGCTACGCCGTGCGCGACATCCCCAAGGGCAGCTGGATCGAGGAATCGCTGGTGCAGATGCCGCCGGCGCGCGAACTGGACAACCTGCCCATCGCCACCAGGAAGCCGGCGCCGCAGCCGCCGCTGGAAGGCTATACCTTCGAGGGCTACCGCAATGCCGATGGCTCGGTGGGCACGCGCAACCTGCTGGCCATCACCACCACCGTGCAATGCGTGGCCGGGGTGGTGGAGCATGCGGTCAAGCGCATCCGCGCCGAACTGCTGCCCAAGTATCCCAATGTGGAAGATGTGGTGGCGCTGGAGCACACCTACGGCTGCGGCGTGGCCATCGATGCGCCCAATGCCGGCATCCCCATCCGCACCCTGCGCAACATCAGCCTGAACCCCAACTTCGGCGGCCAGGCCATGGTGGTGAGCCTGGGCTGCGAAAAGCTCCAGCCCAACCGCCTGCTGCCGGAAAACATGATCCCCATCCACAAGGCCGGCGAGCCCTACGTGGTCTGCCTGCAGGATGCGGAGCACGTCGGTTTCAACTCCATGATCGATTCCATCATGAAGATGGCCGAGGCGCGCCTGACCGAACTGGACAAGCGCCGTCGCGAAACCTGCCCGGCCTCGGACCTGGTGGTGGGCGTGCAGTGCGGCGGCAGCGACGCCTTCTCGGGCGTGACGGCCAACCCGGCAGTGGGCTTTGCAACCGACCTGCTGGTGCGCGCCGGCGCCTCGGTGATGTTCTCGGAAGTGACCGAAGTGCGCGACGGCATCGACCAGCTGACCTCTCGCGCCGTCAACGAGGAAGTGGCCCAGGCCATGATCCGCGAGATGGACTGGTACGACAATTACCTCAAGCAAGGCGGCGTCGACCGCAGTGCCAACACCACCCCCGGCAACAAGAAGGGCGGACTGGCCAACATCGTCGAGAAGGCCATGGGCTCCATCGTCAAGTCCGGCTCCAGCCCGATTTCGGGCGTGCTCTCGCCGGGCGACAAGCTGCAGCAGAAGGGCCTGATCTATGCGGCCACGCCGGCCTCGGACTTCATCTGCGGCACCTTGCAGCTGGCGGCCGGCATGAATCTTCATATCTTCACCACGGGCCGGGGTACGCCCTATGGTTTGGCGGCCGTGCCGGTCATCAAGGTCGCCACCCGCAATGACCTGGCGCGGCGCTGGCATGACCTGATGGACGTCAACGCCGGGCGCATCGCCAGCGGCGAAGCCACCATCGAGCAGGTCGGCTGGGAACTGTTCCAGCTGATGCTGGACGTGGCCAGCGGCAAGAAGCGCACCTGGGCCGAACAATGGAAGCTGCACAACGCGCTGACCCTGTTCAATCCGGCACCCGTGACCTGATCCTCCCTTGGGGCCCGCTTGCGGGCCTTTTTTTGTTCCATCGTGATGCCAACAACAAGATGATTCGCCAGGAGACAGCATGAGCAACACCCTTTCTTCCCCTTCTTCACCTTCTTCGCGCCTCGCCACCTTGATCGCCACTTCCGCCCTCAGCCTGGCCGCCACGCATGCCGGTGCGGCCACCGTCGCCTACGTCTCCAATGCCGACAGCCAGGACATCTACGTGCTCCAGCTCAATGGCGATGGCAGCGTCAACCTGATCGACAAGGTCGATACGGGCAGCACCGTGATGCCGCTGGCCCTGAGCCCGGACCACAAATTCCTCTACGCCGCGCTGCGCGGCCAGCCCTATTCGGTAGTGAGCTATGCCATCGATCCCGCGAGCGGCAAGCTCAAGGCCTTGTCCAAGGCGCCACTGGCCGACAACATGGCCAACATCGCCACCGACCGCAGCGGCCGTTACCTGCTGGCGGCGTCCTACTCGGGCAACAAGATCTCGGTCAATGCCATCGGGGCCGACGGCACCGTGCAGTCGCCGCCGCTGGCAGTGATCCCGACCGGGAAGAACGCGCATTGCGTGCAGGTTTCGCCTGACAATGCCTTCGTTTTTGCCAGCAACCTCGGCAGCGACGTGATCCTGCAATACCGCTTCGACGCGGCCACAGGCGCGGTCGCACCCAACAGCCCGCCGTCGGTCGCCACCAAGGCCGGTGCCGGGCCGCGCCATTTCGTGTTCTCGCCGGACCAGCGCTTCGTCTATTCGACCAATGAGCTCGATGCCACCGTCAACACCTATGGCTACAACCGCCAGTCCGGCACCCTGACCCTGCAGGGCAGCGACTCGGCCTTGCCCGATGGCTTCAAGACCAGCGAACAACTGGCCGCCGCCGACCTGCACCTGACCCCGGATGGTCGTTTTCTTTATGCCACCGAGCGCACCTCCAACACCCTCACCGGCTATCGCGTGGAGCCGGCCAGCGGCAAGCTGACCCGCATCCTCAACGTTCCCACCGAAACCCAGCCGCGCGGTTTCAACATCGATCCGCAAGGGCGCTATTTGCTGGCTGTCGGCCAGAAGGCCGGCCTGACCAGCTACGCCATCGACCGCGACAGCGGGGCACTTACCCCTGTCTTCCGCTACACACTGGGGCGCAATCCGAATTGGGTCGAGATCATCGACCTGCCCGGCGTGCGCTGATCCTGAAGGGATTTGCTTCACCTGCCGAAGCCTTGATATGTTGTTTTTCGAGCTTGCCGGATGTCATCCCGGCAAGCTTTTTCACATCTGGGCCTCGTCATATGAAGTTGGCTTGATCCAAAACAGCCAGCCCCGGGTGTTGCCGGTGCACAATGCGAAAGCCGACATTTGCTGGCCGCCCTAACCGGGAATTGGGGGAGTTTTGGTTGGTTTGCCGCCGATATGAAGCGTGACTCGCTGATGTATCGTCTGTGCCATGTTGTTCATTTCACGTGTTGTACAAATATTAAGCGGAGAGAGGGAATGCGAAATCTGACGGTTCGCTTCAGCCTGATGAGCGCGCTTGCGCTGTTTTCATGCATGATCGTAGTGGGTGCTGCTGTGGGCATCTTTGCGCTGGGCCGCGCCAACGAGGCGACGGAGTACGTGCACGAGATTGCCGAGCACGTCATCGTCATCAATGACGCCTACAAGGACACCACCCGTACACGCTCGGCGCTGACGCGCGCCTATGCCAACCAGAAGGAAAAGAACGATCCTGCGGTCACCGAGGCGGCCCTCAAGAGTGCCCAGGCCAGCTACGAGCGCGGCCTCAAATTCGTCGACGAGTTCAGCAAGTTGCCCGATCTGGCCGGTGAGGAAACGGCGGTCAAGAAGGAACTGATCGAATCGGCGCGAGCCCTCTCCGATTTGCTGGCCAAGGCGTCCAGCCAATTGAAGGCGGGTGACACCGGCGCCTACTCCGAATTGAATGACAAGCAGATCAATCCGGCCGGTGGCCGGTTCTCCAAGGCGCTGGATGCATTCCAGAAACGCGCCATGGAACTCAACGACAATGCGGCCAGCGAGCGCACCCGTGAGTACAACATGGTGGTCTGGATGGTAATCGCAGGCCTGATCGGCGCCATGTTCCTGGTGATCGGAGTGCATTTCCTGCTGCGCAACATCGTCCTCACGCCGCTCAACCGCGCCGTGCATCTGCTGGATCTGGTGGCCAATGGCGACCTGACCACCAAGGTCGACGTCCACAGCAACAACGAGATCGGCCGCCTGTTCTCGGCCATCCGCAGCATGCAACAGGCGCTGCTGACCACGGTCTCGCGCGTACGCAGCAGTTCGGACAGCATCGATACCAATGCCAAGGAAATCGCCGCCGGCAACATGGACCTGTCTTCGCGTACCGAGCAGCAGGCCAGTTCGCTGGAAGAAACCGCCGCCTCCATGGAGGAGCTGACCGGTACCGTCAAGCAGAATGCCGACAATGCCCTGCAGGCCAACCAGCTGGCGCATTCGGCCTCCTCCACCGCCAGCAAGGGCGGGGAAGTGGTGGCGCAGGTGGTCGATACCATGCAGGCCATCAATGAATCCTCGCGCAAGATCGTCGACATCATCAGCGTGATCGACGGCATCGCCTTCCAGACCAACATCCTGGCGCTCAACGCGGCGGTGGAAGCCGCGCGCGCCGGTGAGCAGGGCCGCGGCTTTGCGGTGGTGGCGTCCGAAGTGCGCTCGCTGGCCCAGCGTTCGGCGGCGGCTGCCAAGGAGATCAAGTCGCTCATCGATGATTCGGTGGAGAAGGTCGAAGCCGGCAGCCAGTTGGTGGAGCAGGCCGGTGCCACCATGAGCGAAGTGGTCACCAGCGTGCAGCGCGTGACCGACATCGTGGGCGAGATCGCCGAAGCCAGCCGCGAGCAGAGCACCGGTATCGAACAGGTCAACCGCGCCATCACCCAGATGGATGAAGTGACCCAGCAGAACGCCGCACTGGTGGAGCAAGCGGCCGCTGCGGCCCAATCGCTGCAGGCCCAGGCGACCAACCTGGTCGGTGCGGTCAGCATCTTCAAGATCGATGCGCACCAGGTTGCCAGCCCGGCGGCCAAGCCGCGTCCGGCACCGATGGCACCGCCGCCGGCCCCGGTTGCACCCGCTGCACCTGCCTTGAAGCCGGCGCCGCCCGCGCCCGCTGCGGCGGCGGCACCGAAGGTTGCTCCCAAGTTGCCGCCTGCCAAGGCCGCGCCGCCTGCCCCGAGCAGCCGCATCAAGGACGATGCACAGGATTGGGAAGAGTTCTGATTGTTGGTGCTTTGCTTCACGAAAACCTCCGTCGCTTGGGCCACGGAGGTTTTTTTTCGGACAGCGCCTGCACTTTCTTTCATATCGCCCAAAAAGGAAGGGGGGCCGCAGTGTCCTGCGGCCCCCCTTCCTTGATTGCTCCGACCAGATCAGACGCGCGTTATTGCGGGCCCAGCTTCTTGATCAACGCAGCCAGCTCTTCGTGCTCTTCCGGCGTGCAGTCGGTCAGGGGCGTACGCACCGGGCCGGCATCGTGGCCGACGATCTTGGCGCCGGCCTTGACGATGGAGACGGCGTAACCGGCCTTGCGGTTGCGGATGGCCAGGTAGGGCAGGAAGAAGTCATCGATCAGCTTGCCCACGGTGTCGTGGTCTTCCTTGGCGATGGCCTGGTAGAACTCGACGGCGGTCTTGGGGATGAAGTTGAAGACCGCCGAGGAGTACACCGGCACGCCCAGCGCCTTGTAGGCGGCGGCGTAGACTTCCGCGGTCGGCAGGCCGCCCAGGTAGGTGAAGCGGTCACCGAGCTTGCGGCGGATATGCACCATCGGTTCGATCTCGCCGATGCCGTCCTTGAAACCGATCAGGTTGGGGCAGCGGTCAGCCAGGCGTTGCAGGGTCTCGGCGTTGAGCTTGCAGACCGCACGGTTGTAGATGATGACGCCGAAATTGACCGATTTGCAGACCGCTTCCACGTGGGCGGCGATGCCGTCCTGGCTGGCTTCGGTCAGGTAGTGGGGCATCAGCAGGATGCCGTGGGCACCCAGGCGCTCGGCTTCCTGGGCGTAGGCGATGGCCGCGCGGGTGGAACCGCCGGCGCCGGCGATGATGGGTACCTTGCCACGGCAGGTGTCGACGGCGGTGCGGATGATGTCCGAATATTCACCCGGGACCAGCGAGAAGAACTCACCCGTGCCACCGGCGGCAAA
This sequence comes from Herbaspirillum sp. CAH-3, assembly GCF_009668275.1. NCBI lineage: Bacteria > Pseudomonadati > Pseudomonadota > Betaproteobacteria > Burkholderiales > Oxalobacteraceae > Herbaspirillum > Herbaspirillum sp. CAH-3. The sequence continues at coordinate 47,020 of NZ_VSWE01000017.1, forward strand.
CAGTGCGCTGGCGCCATAGGGGGCCAGCCATTCCAGGCGCTCGATGTAGGTCTTGGGGCGGAAATCGCCTTGCTCGTCGAAGTCCGTCAGCGGGAATGACAGCAGGCCGGAAGAGAGGATCTGTTTGAGGTCTTGGGGTGTGTACTGGGACATGGTTTCGCTCGACGCCGTTAGGAATGGGTTGGAAAACGAGGCATTAGGATGAATGTTGTCTCTGGTCTTCTTGTATCCAATTAGGATATCAGTCATCGTACAACATAAGATTTCAGAAAGCCAGCAATTTGTTATGACGTTTTGCGCAGGGATGGAGGAGGGGATTGGCGGCGAGCCCGGGCGACGCGATCGCCGGCTGGTGCGTGCTTGCTGAAGAGGGAGAGAAGTACAGAGGGGGCCGGTCCGTGCAGCACGGACCGGTTGGGCTTGAAGGCGGTCAGGCGTTGGCCGCCGTGCCCGATTCGGCTTCCTGCTGCGCGCGGCGCAGGCGCTCGCGGCTGTTGGTGAGGTGATTGCGCATGGCCGCGCGGGCCGCTTCGGTGTCGCCCCGCGCGATGGCTTCATAGATGTCTTCATGCTCGCGCTGCACCCGCTCCAGGTAGCTGGCCTGCTGGTCATGCGCCAGCTCGGCGGTATTGATGCGCTTGCGCGGGATCACCCCCATGCCCAGATGGCTGATGATCTCGATGAAATAACGGTTGCCGGTGGCGTTGGCGATGGCGAAGTGGAAGCGGAAATCCGGGCCCACGGTGTCACCGCCGCTTTTCTGGTTGGCATGGAACAGGTCCAGCGCCTCGCGGATTTCCTGCAGCTGGGCATCGCTGCGGCGCGATGCGGCCAGGCCTGCGGTCTCGGTCTCCAGGCTGATGCGCAGCTCCAGCAGCGCCAGCAGGTCACGCATGGTGGTGATGGTGGCCGGGTCGATGTTGATGTTGGAACCCTTCTTGGCTTCCAACACGAAGGTGCCAATGCCGTGCCGCGTTTCCACCAGTCCGGCCGCCTGCAGGCGCGAGATGGCTTCGCGCACCACGGTGCGCGACACGCCCTGGGTCTGCATGATCTCGGATTCGGTAGGCAGCTTGTCGCCGGGCTTGAGGCTGCCGCTGCTCATCATTGCGGTCAGCGCCGCCACCACTTCCTGCGACAGGCTCTGGGGCTTGCGGCGCGGGCGCAGCAGCGGGTTGGGGGTATCGCTTACATCCATATCGTTTTATTTCTCGGGAGCGCTGGCAGACCGGATTGTGAATGGTTGTGATCGGTCCGCATCAGGCGGGGTGAACATAGTCGCGCCATCTTACCAGATCGATAAGCTGCCACAACGCCAGGACCAGCCGTAGCCGTGAGAGTAGCGCACTTTGCGCAAGAGGTCAGACAAGTTTCAAGTGATTTTTTCGACGGCTTGCGCCAGGCCAGGTTTTGGTCGATATGAAGGAAAAGGCAGGGTACCTGACAGAATTACTCGGGTTTGCTATACTTGACTCAAATATTCGGGAATTCAGGGTAACCGGCCCCGCCGGTGCATTTGTTTCTGGAGCGAACTTCATGCGTCTTACCACCAAAGGCCGTTTTGCCGTGACTGCGATGATTGACCTGGCTTTGCGCCAGGGCAAGGGCCCCGTCACGCTGTCGGCCATCAGCGAGCGCCAGGAAATTTCTTTATCATATCTGGAGCAGTTGTTCGGCAAGTTGCGGCGTCACCAGATCGTCGAGTCCGTGAGGGGGCCTGGCGGTGGTTACAATCTCGCCCGCAAGGCGGCCGACGTGTCGGTTGCCGACATCATCATCGCGGTGGACGAACCCCTGGATGCAACCCAGTGCGGTGGCAAGGAAAATTGCCACAGCGCGGCCCATCCCGGCGGCGCACGCTGCATGACGCATGAGCTGTGGTCCACCCTGAACGAGAAGATGGTCGAATACCTGGATTCGGTATCCCTCCAGGACCTGGTGGACCAGCAAAAAGAACCCAAGGCGGCCGAGCACCGTGCCGCCGACTCGCAGAGCGTGGTGGTGATGCACCGCCCGCAAGCCGCAGCCTGATTTGGAGCAAGGACCTTATGAACGCACCCCTGGAAAAAAGCCTGCTGGAGACCATCAAGGCTCCGCACTTCCCGATCTACATGGACTACTCGGCGACCACCCCGGTCGATCCGCGCGTGGCCGACAAGATGATCCCTTACCTGCGCGAGCAGTTCGGCAACCCCGCTTCGCGCAGCCACATGTACGGCTGGACCGCTGAAAAGGCCGTGGAAGAGGCGCGTGAAGAAGTGGCCAAGCTGGTCAACGCGGATTCGCGCGAGATCATCTGGACCTCCGGCGCCACCGAGAGCAACAACCTGGCCATCAAGGGCGCGGCGCAGTTCTACAAGTCCAAGGGCAAGCACATCATCACCGTCAAGACCGAGCACAAGGCGGTGCTGGATACTTTCCGCGAGCTGGAGCGCGTGGGCTTCGAAGCCACCTACCTGCAGCCGCAGGACAATGGCCTGGTGACGGTCGAGCAGATCGCTGCCGCCGTGCGTCCGGATACCATCCTGGTCTCGGTCATGCTGGTGAACAATGAAATCGGCGTGATCCAGCCGGTGCCGGAAATTGGCGAGTTCTGCCGCTCCAAGGGCATCATCTTCCACAGCGACGCCGCCCAGGCGACCGGCAAGGTCAAGATCGACCTGGAGAACTGGAAGGTCGACCTGATGAGCTTCTCGGCCCACAAGAGCTACGGTCCCAAGGGCATCGGTGCCCTGTACGTGCGCCGCAAGCCGCGTGTGCGCATCGAAGCGCAGATGCACGGTGGTGGCCACGAGCGCGGCCTGCGTTCGGGCACCCTGGCCACGCACCAGATCGTGGGCATGGGTGAAGCTTTCCGCCTGGCGCGTGAAGAAATGGACAGCGAACTGTCCCGCATCCGCGCGCTGCGTGACCGCCTGGCCAAGGGCCTGCAAGAGATCGAAGAAACTTACATCAACGGCGACATGGATCACCGCGTGCCGCACAACCTGAACGTGAGCTTCAACTACGTGGAAGGTGAATCGCTGATCATGGCCATCAAGGACATCGCCGTCTCGTCCGGTTCGGCTTGCACCTCGGCCAGCCTGGAGCCGTCCTACGTGCTGCGCGCCCTGGGCCGCAGCGACGAACTGGCACACAGCTCGATCCGCTTCACCATCGGTCGCTTCACCACCGAGGAAGACATCGATTTCACCATCGAGCTGATCAAGAGCAAGGTCGGCAAGCTGCGCGAGCTGTCCCCGCTGTGGGACATGTACAAGGACGGCGTGGACCTGTCCACCATCCAGTGGGCGGCCCACTAAACCAGGATTCTGCCAGCCATCGCCAGCAGCCGCAGCAGGGCAGGGCGATGGTCGAAACCATCATCTAGGGAGCAAAGAACATGTCTTATTCCGAAAAAGTACTCGACCACTATGAAAACCCCCGCAACGTCGGCGCCTTCGAAAAGGGCGACGACACCGTGGGCACCGGCATGGTCGGCGCTCCGGCTTGCGGCGACGTGATGAAGCTGCAGATCAAGGTCGGCGCGGATGGCGTCATCCAGGATGCCAAGTTCAAGACCTATGGCTGCGGTTCGGCCATCGCCTCGTCCTCGCTGGTGACCGAATGGGTCAAGGGCAAGACCCTGGACGAAGCACTGTCCATCAAGAACACCCAGATCGCCGAAGAACTGGCGCTGCCGCCGGTGAAGATCCACTGCTCGATCCTGGCCGAAGACGCCATCAAGGCCGCCGTGCAGGACTACAAGGCCAAGCACGGCGAACAGCAGCAAGCCGCCTGAGCGGCTTGACGGGCAAGACAGCAAGGCCGTTTTCGATTTCGTAAGGCAAGCATCATGGCAATCACGTTGACAGAGAAGGCAGCAAAACACATCAGCCGCTACATGGAGCGCCGTGGCAAGGGTATCGGCCTGCGCCTGGGTGTGCGCACCACCGGCTGCTCCGGCCTGGCTTACAAGCTGGAGTATGTGGATGAACAATCGTCCGAAGACACCGTCTTCGAGTCGCATGGCGTGCGCGTCTTCGTCGATCCCAAGAGCTTGCCCTACATCGATGGCACCGAGCTGGACTTCGCGCGTGAAGGACTCAATGAAGGGTTCAAGTTCCAGAACCCCAATGTCAAGGATGAGTGCGGCTGCGGCGAAAGCTTCCGCATCTGAGCTGCATTTTCAAGTTCTTGTCGATGCCGTCGCACCGGCTTTGCGGTGCAGGCGGCCATAGCTTAGCCGGATCGTGATAGCCTGACTGCCTCGTGATCGCTCCGCGCGGGGCCGACCCGGTCACCGTCCGCTGTCCCTGATGTGCCAAGCCTGTTGCAGTCCGACAGGCTTTTTATTTTTCAGCCATGCAAAACCACTTCGACCTGTTCCAGCTGCCGCAACGCTTCGCCATCGACCAGAAGGCGCTGGAGCAGGCTTTCCACAGCGTGCAGGGCCAGGCTCATCCGGACAAGTTCGCCCACGCCAGCGACGCCGAGAAGCGCGTGGCCATGCAGTGGGCCACACGGGCCAACGAGGCTTACCAGACGCTGAAGAATCCCTTGAAGCGCGCCCGCTACCTGTGCGAACTGCACGGCGTGGACCTGCAGACCGAATCCAACACCGCCATGGCCCCGGCCTTCCTGATGCAGCAGATGGAATGGCGCGAGACACTGGACGACGCCAAGGCCGGCAAGGACATCGACGCCCTGGAGCAGCTCAACACCGAACTGCTGAGCGAGAAGAAAGCCGAGATCGCGCGCATCGAAGCGCTGCTGGACGCGGGTGACTACGCCGGTGCCGGCAAGCTGGTACGCCAGCTGATGTTCCTCGACAAGTTCGGCACCGAGATCGGCGATGCTTTCGCCCTGATCGAAGGCTGACCGGAGACGCACGATGCCCGATCTGTTCCTGTTCCTGCTGGCCGCGATGACGCTGACCCTGGCGCCGGGTCCGGACAACATCTATGTGCTCACGCGCGGCATCGCTCAAGGGCGCAAGGCCGGGCTGGTGGCTGCGGCCGGTTTTTGTTCAGGCCTGATCTTTCATACGCTGCTGGCGGTGCTGGGTTTCGCTGCGCTCATCAAGGCCTATCCGCCGGCTTACCACGCGCTGCAATATGCGGGAGCGGCCTATCTCGCCTATCTCGGCATACGCACATTGCGCTCGGCTTCCAGCGGTATTGCCTTGGCCGCAGGCGGGCAGGGCACAGCTGCCGTCCCGCTGCGCCGCATCTACTGGCAGAGCGTGCTGGCCAATATGCTCAACCCGAAGGTGACGCTGTTCTTCATCGCCTTCCTGCCGCAGTTCGTGCAGCGCGAGGCTGGCCATGAAGCCCTGCAGATGCTGGTACTGGCGCTGGTGTTCATCGCCCAAGCCTTCGTCATCTTCAGCGCCATTGCGCTTTTTTCCGGTGCCGTCGGTGCAGTTTTCCGCCGTCGCGCTTCCGCTTCCGTCCATCTGAATCGCCTGGCAGGCTGTGCCTTCATCGGCCTGGGCATCCGGATGGCCTTACCCGAATAACAGCGAGTCACTTCGCCCCAACGCTCCACGACGAGTCCACACCTTATGGCTTTACTGCAGATTTCCGAACCGGGCATGTCCACCGCGCCACACCAGCGTCGTCTGGCCGTCGGCATTGACCTGGGTACCACCAATTCGCTGGTGGCGACCGTGCGCAACAGCATTCCCGAAGTCCTGGCCGATGACGACGGCCGCGTGCTGCTGCCCTCGATCGTGCGCTACCTGCCCAACGGCCATGCCAACATCGGTTACAAGGCCCAGGCCGCGCAGACCATCGATCCGCGCAATACCATTGTCTCGGTCAAGCGCTTCATGGGCCGCGGCCTCAAGGACATCGCCCATGCCGAGAACATGCCCTACGACTTCCAGGACCAGCCTGGCATGGTGCAGATCAAGACCGTGGCGGGCGTGAAGAGTCCGGTGGAAGTGTCGGCCCAGATCCTGGCCACGCTGCGCCAGACCGCCGAGGATGCCCTGGGTGACGACCTGGTGGGTGCCGTCATCACCGTGCCGGCCTACTTCGACGATGCCCAGCGCCAGGCCACCAAGGACGCGGCGCAACTGGCCGGCCTCAATGTGCTGCGCCTGCTCAACGAACCGACGGCGGCCGCGATCGCCTACGGCCTGGACAATGCCTCCGAAGGCATCTTCGCGGTCTATGACCTGGGCGGCGGTACCTTCGACATTTCCATCCTCAAGCTCACGCGCGGCGTCTTCGAAGTGCTGTCCACGGGCGGCGACTCGGCGCTGGGCGGGGATGACTTCGACCATCGCCTGTTCTGCTGGATCAGCCACGAAGCGCAACTGCAGCCGCTGTCGGATGAAGATACGCGCCTCCTGATGGTCAAGGCGCGCGAGGTCAAGGAACTGCTTTCGACCAAGGATGAAGTGCAGATCGATGCCGTGCTCAAGTCCGGCGAAGAAGTGCACCTGTCGATTACCGCCGCACAATTCAATGAAATCACCCAGCACCTGGTCGCCAAGACCGTGGCGCCGGTACGCAAGGCCCTGCGCGACGCCGGCCTGACCGTGGAAGATGTCGATGGTGTGGTGCTGGTCGGCGGTGCGACCCGCATGCCGCACATCCGCCGCGCGGTGGGCGAGTTCTTCAAGACCAATCCGCTGTCCAACATCGACCCCGACAAGGTAGTGGCGCTGGGCGCGGCCGTGCAGGCCAACCTGCTGGCCGGCAATCGTGCGCCGGGCGACGACTGGCTGCTGCTGGACGTGATCCCGCTGTCGCTCGGTATCGAGACCATGGGCGGCCTGGCCGAGAAGGTCATCCCGCGCAACTCCACCATTCCGTGTGCACGTGCGCAGGAATTCACCACCTTCAAGGATGGCCAGACCGCCATGGCGATCCACGTGGTGCAGGGCGAGCGCGAACTGGTGGCTGACTGCCGTTCGCTGGCCCGTTTCGAACTGCGCGGCATCCCGCCCATGGCCGCCGGTGCGGCGCGCATCCGCGTGACCTACCAGGTCGATGCCGATGGCTTGCTGGCCGTGTCGGCGCGCGAGATGACCTCGGGCGTGGAAGCCTCCATTACCGTCAAGCCTTCGTATGGCCTGGGTGACGATGAAATCGCCCGCATGCTGCAGGAATCCTTCAGCTCGGCCGATGAAGACATGCAACGCCGCGCCCTGCGCGAAGAGCAGGTCGAAGCCGAGCGCATCGTCCTGGCCACGCGGTCGGCCCTGCAGGCCGATGCCGCGCTGCTGTCGGAAGAGGAGCGCGTGGCCATCGAAGCGCAGATCGACGCCGTGACCGTCGCCGCGCAAGGTGCCGACCACCTGGCCATCAAGGCGGCGGTGGATGCGCTGGCGCATGGCACGGAAGAATTCGCCGCACGGCGCATGGACCGCAGCGTCCACGCCGCGCTGGCTGGCAAGAAGCTCGACGAAGTCGCGTAAGCGATTCCGTCACCCGCACACTGTAGACACGATAGAGAAAACACGAGAGCCACCATGCCCCAGATCGTCATCCTCCCCCATCCGGTCCTCTGCCCTGAAGGCTCGGTGATCGATGCCCCCGCCGGCAAGACCTTGTGCGATGCGCTGCTGGACAGCGACATCGACATCGAGCACGCCTGCGAGAAGTCCTGTGCCTGTACCACCTGCCACGTCGTCATCCGCGAAGGCTTCGAGACCCTTGGGGACCCGACCGACAAGGAAGAGGACCTGCTGGACATGGCCTGGGGCCTGGAAGCGACGTCCCGCCTGTCTTGCCAGGTGGTGCTGGGCGAAGACGACCTGACCGTCGAAATCCCCAAGTACACCATCAACCACGCCTCGGAGAATCACTGATCTTCCGGGGTTTTCGTTCGGTGCCGTGGCACCGGGGAGACTGACATGAAATGGACTGACACCCAGCAGATCGCCGAGGAACTCTACGACAAGTTTCCCGACGTCGATCCCAAGACCCTCCGCTTTACCGACCTGCATCGTTGGGTGATGGAGCTGGAGGGATTTGAGGATGATCCCAATCGCTCTGGTGAGCGCATTCTGGAAGCCATTCAGGCGGCGTGGATTGCCGAGGCGGAATGACTCGGACAGCTGCGGTAAAAGCGAAAAGCCGCATCGATTCGATGCGGTTTTTTTACGTTTGACGTATCTGCGATCTCTGCAAAATATCAGATGAAGAGATCAGGAATTTGTCTTGTACCCGCAGCATATTGTGGAAAAATCTTCTCCAATGCCTGATCCGGGATGCGCATATGCCGCTCCGACAGAGCACACAAGACCGCACGAAAATCGGTCGTGATCGCCAGGTCGCGCCCTTCGTTCAAGGCCGTCTGGTTCAGCCCCGGCCACTGTCCATAAATCTTGCCGCCGCGCAGATTGCCCCCCATCAGCCACATCGCATTGCCGTGGCCATGATCGGTCCCGCCGTTGCCATTCTCCTTGAAGGTGCGGCCGAATTCGGACATCACCACGATGACCGTGTCATTGAAAGCCGGCCCCAGTTCGCGTGCCAGCGTAGCCAGGCCGGTGGCCAGCGGCGACAGCCGCCCGGCCAGCTGACCGGTGCCGTTGCCTTGCGCGATGTGCGTGTCCCAGCCACCTACGGCCAGGAAGGCCAGGCGGATGCGCGGATCATGCCGCATCAACCGGCCCAAACGCGACGTGTCCATGGACAAACCATTGGGCAACGGCGCGCCGTTGTTGGCCATCTGCTGCTCCTGGCTGTTGATCTCGGCCATGAGCTGCTTGCGCGCGGCCATGCCATCGCGATAGGCCTTGCCCAGCGCATCATCACCGCCATACAGCGGATCGAAGACCTGGCTCCAGCGCGGCTGGTCAATCATGCTCGGACGCGTGGCATCGCGCCCGGTCTGCAGATTGGCCGCCACGTTGTGGCCGCTCAGGATGCGCGGCGTGGCGCTGCCGACGTTGATGGCCTGCAGTGGCGACTCGGCCGGCGGCAGGTAATCCATCACCCGGTTGAGCCAGCCATCGCGCGTGCTGTGCTGGCCGGGTGTGCCGGTTTCCATATAGTCCTGCGCTTCGAAGTGCGAGCGCGAGCCATCGGGCGAACCCGATGCATGCACGAAGGCCAGCTGCTCGCTTTCCCAGTACGGCATCAGCGGCTGCAGCGCCGGATGCAAACCGAAGTAACCGGTCAGGTCCAGCGCGCCGTTGGCCTGGCCGGGACGTGCCACCGCAATGGTCGGACGCGCCTGGTAGTACAGCGGATCGCCATGCGGCACCACCACGTTGAGGCCATCGACGGCCCCGCGCAGGAACACCACCACCATGCGCGGCGCACCGTCACCCTGGGCATGCGCGCGCGGGGCAGGGGAGCCGTAGGCGACCTTGCCGGGAGTGTGGCTGGCACGGCTGATGGTCTGGTCACCGGTGGGCACGACGACGCAGCCGGACAGGCCGATCGGGACCAGGATGGCGCCGCTACCGGCAGCGCCCAGATATCGGAGGAAATGGCGGCGGTTCATGCGAGCCTCGGCAAGATTAGCGTTTCATGAAATCGGGACTGCCCAGGATCAGGCCGGCGCGCTGGTTCTCCGGCGCGGCGTTGATCTGGGCGCTGGCCTGTGGCGTGATCGCCGGGCCCAGCGTGCGCAGCAATTGCTGCGGATCCAGCGGCGGCGCCTCGGCATTGGAAGGGGCGGGCGTCCCTTCGGGCCGCGCAATCGGCGACTTGCCGCTGGCCAGGTTGCCCGCCAGGTTGATCCGCCGCAGCAGCGCCCCCGGGTTGAGCCAGGCCGCCTCCGAATACTTGTAGCCTTCGGGCGTAAGCCAGCCATAGAGCGGCATGCCGGATTGCCCCAGTTCGCCATTGACCGGCTTGGCATTGCGCACCGTAATATCGCCTGCGCGCAGGGCCGAGACCATGAATTGGTAGGGCGTCTTGAACTGTGTCTGGTAGTTGCTGCGGGCCCAGAATTGCGGGCTGTCGAACAGCGTCTGCAACACTGCGCGGATATCGCCACCGGTGGCCAGGAATTTTTGCGAAAGCTTGGCCACCAGCGCCGGATCGGGACGGTCCGAGACGAAGTACTCCACCAGCTGGGTCGAGATGAAGCGTGCTGTCGAAGGATGATTGGCCAGGATGTCCAGCGCTGCCTCGCCTTCCTGGTAGCCGCTGGCCTGCAGCGGTTTTCCAAGGAAGACCTTGGGATCGTTGTCGTGCCGCTGGGCGACGAAGCGGAAGGGTGCAGCGCCCGCTTTCATCGCATCCACATCAATGGTCCAGCCGGAGAGGATGCGGGCCAGCGTGATCACGTCGGCTTGCTGGTAGCCACCATCCACTCCCAGGGTATGCAGTTCCATCAGCTCGCGTGCGTAGTTTTCGTTCAGGCCCTTGAAGCGCCCACGTGCACCGGGCGTGCCGGCCCCGCTGGAGAGCCAGTTGTCGAGGTAGTAGAGCATGGCAGGATGATGCGCCACCGCACCCAGCAGGTCGCGGAAGTTGCCCAGTGCATAGGGACGGATGGCGTTCTTTTCATAGTCGCCCACCCAGTAGCGCACCCACTCCTTGCCTTCGAAGACGTTGAAGTGATTGGCCCAGAATTCGGTCATCACCTCTTCCAGTTGGCGCGGGCTCTCGGTGGCTTGCAGCAGGCGCGCCATGTGTACTTGCGGGGTCAGCTCGCGCGCTGCACGCTGGCGGGCGGCCTGCTGTTGCTCCTTGCTGGCGCTGCGGTCGAAAGACGGCGGACCATAGTCGACAAACAATTGTGCAGGCGTCATCTGCAGCCCCGGCAGGGCCGCCAGCCGCGCCTGCAAGTCCTCTGGCAGCGCGATGCGCTCGGGATGCAGCTGCTGGTCGATGTAGCGCTTGACGCCCATGCGTTCGACCTGTTCCAGGTCGCCGGGGCGGGGGCCGTACGCCAGGCGGTTCAGTACATGCAGGGCGCGCTCCTGGTCCGACAGCGGCATGTTGTTGTCCCCGGCGGTGGCCGGCTGCACCTGCCCCAAGGTGCAGGACAGCACGGCCAGCATCAGGAGTACCGAAGGTAGCGGCGGGGTTCGCTTGGGTGTTGCTTGCATCGAGGTGCCTCGTGAGATCGGGAACAGTGCTGAACTGGAGTGCAACGCCGGGTAACGGCGTCAGGCCAGTATGGTCAGGGGCCTGCAGGCGGGCTGTAATAAAGTGTAATGCGGTGTGCCGGGCGAGCCGCGCCACTGTAGCGCAGCAAGCATCAAGCTTCATACAGGGTGTTACAAAGCTGACGCGTTCGTCAGCTTCCGGCAAGCGCTGTAAAGTGTGGGACATCGCGATTTGTCGCGGTTTTTCAGACGATTCTTATGCGCTCATCGGCGGCACTCGACCACAATAGCGCCTTTGCCAGTGTGCACGACCTGCATGCCGGATTACGCACTGCAGCAGCTTCATCACATCAGAATTCTTGGGAGAGGGCGCATGACATGGACCTTGGCATCGGCGACGCGCATCGCCTTGCTGGATGACCACGCCGTGGTGCGCTATGGCCTGGCCAAGCGCCTGGCCGAGGAGCCGGACTTTGCCGTCATCGGCGCATTCGCCACCAGCAAGGAACTCATGGCGGCGCTGCGCGCCTCGCCCGCCGACTTGCTGCTCATCGATTATTCACTGGGCAGCAACGACATCGATGGCCTGAACCTGATCCGCGCGCTGCGGGTGCGCTTCCCGCGCAGCAAGATCCTGGTGAGCTCGGCCCACAGCAGCCCGGCCACCGTGGCCATGGCCATGAAGGCGGGTGCGCGCGGTTTCGTGGGCAAGTCGCAGGAACTGACCGAATTGATCCAGGCCATTCGCATCGTCACACGCGGACGTGAATATCTCAACAGTGCCATGGCCCGCGAACTGGCCGCCATGCAGGCCGCCGAGGCGGCCGCGCGCAGCCAGCCCGAGGTCCGTCCGCCGCCCCGTCGCACGCGCAGCGCGACGGTGTCCTCCGATACGCTCTCGGATATGCCCAGCCTCTCGCCGCGAGAACGTGAAGTCCTGCGCTGCTGCCTGGATGGCATGTCGGTCACCGAGATCGCCGAAAAATTCGCCCGCAGCGTCAAGACCATCAGCGGACAGAAGCAATCGGCCTTCCGCAAGCTGGGCGTACGCAGCGACAACGAATTGTTCAAGATCGAATACCAGATCAAGGAGCTGTAAATGCCGCAACCGATGCAAAGCGCCCACACCCAGCCGCAAGTGCCCGGCGTGCTGCTGGTCGACGATTCGGCCACCATCCGCTACGCCATCCAGAACCGCCTGCAGCGGCTGGGCTGCCAGGTTGACTGCGTGGCCGATGGCGCCACCGCACTGGCCGCCATCCGGGCGCGGCCCTATGGCCTGGTCCTGCTGGATTGCTTCCTGCCTGACATGCCGGGCCAGGAAGTTGCGCGCCAGGTGCGCCACATGGAGCAGCAGGATCCGCAGCGCCCCTACACGCCCCTGATCGGCATTTCCGGCGAGACCGACGCCCAGCACGTGCAGCGCTGCCTGGACAGCGGCATGGACGGGATGCTGGGCAAGCCCTTGCAGACCCAGGCGATCCGCCGCCTGCTGGCGCTCTGGTGCGATCACGAGAGTGAGGATGAGGGGGACGCCGCCACGGCCGAAGAGCAACACAGCCGCGACCTGGACCAGCTGTTCCTGCAGACCACCCGCAATGACCTGCAGGCCCTGGAACAGGCCAGCCTGTCAGCCGACCGCGTGCGCATGGTACAGCTGGCACACCGCATGAAGGGCGCCGCCCTCACCATGGGACGGCTGGAGATCGTGGCCTTGCTCGATTGCATGGAAGAAGCGCTGCGCGCCGACGCCGACGGCCGGGAAGCCATCGGCCTGCTGCTGCAGTCGCTGGGCAGTGCCTTGCAGGCGCGCAGCCTGCAGGCCTGAGCGCTCGACGCTCGTCTCAGGCGCCCAGCCAGGGCAGGCCGGCCTTGCACCAGCCCTCGATGGTCTTGCGGTGGCCGTTGGCGTCCTTGTTGCCCTCGAACCCTTCGAGGATGTCGAAGCAGCGTGTATAGCCGTTCTCCGTAGCCAGCTTGGCGGCATGCTTGGAACGCACGCCCGAGCGGCACAGGAACAGCAGCACATCACCCGGCTGCGCCGCTTGCTGCAGTTGCTCCAGGAATTGCGGATTGGGTTTGCCTTCGGGGTAGAGATTCCACTGCACCGCCAGGTGCTGCGCCGCCGGGATCTGGACCACGCCCACCCAGTCGCGTTCGGCGCGGGTACGCACATCGACCAGCTTGATGGCGGGATCGGACTGCAGCAGGGCCAGTGCTTCCTGCGGGGTCACTGCGCCGGCGTAGGGGAGCTGGCCGTCGGCGGCACGTTGGGTGGCAGTGCTGAGAATCGAATCGTTGCTCATGGGAAAAGTCTCTTGTCTTGATAAGAAAGAAGTGCGCTCAGGCGCGCGCAGGAATGCCAGTAAAAGCCCATGAAGCGCAATCTGCTCAACGCGCCCCAAGGGAGATGATTTTAAACAATATAAACAGTTGGGCAATTTTCCCAAGCCGGTGCACGGATTTCCCTCAGGCGGGCGCATGCCCCAACACGGCGCATGCACGTAATCGGTGCAATTCGCATCGTCTGTCCAATATATGCATTTTGTTGGTGCATTTGGATGAAATTGCACCAAAACAATGCATGCAGGTGCGCGCTCTGCACCGCGCGCAGCGCCCCAACTGGCGCGACCTCCCTAAAAACTTCCATTATTGGCGCACCCGAAAGGTTGGTGGCATGGAATCTGCTATCATCCGCGACTGAGTTCGGCGCAAGACCGTTGTATCAAATGCAAAGATCCAGTCGCAGAAAACGGCTCAACACCCCAATTTATACTACTTCCTCGTTTTAGGAGATTCGCATGGCAAGGACGGCCGCAGAGGTTTTGAAGATGGTGAAGGACAACGAAGTCAAGTTTGTCGACTTCCGTTTCGCTGACACCCGTGGCAAGGAACAGCACGTTTCCGTGCCTGTTTCGCATTTCGACATCGACAAGTTCGAATCCGGTCACGCCTTCGACGGTTCGTCGATCGCCGGCTGGAAGGGTATCGAAGCCTCCGACATGCTGCTGATCCCGGACCCGAACACCGCCAACATCGACCCGTTCATGGAAGAGACCACCCTCTTCATGCAATGTGACGTGATCGAGCCGTCCGACGGCAAGGGCTACGACCGCGATCCGCGCTCCATCGCCAAGCGCGCTGAAGCCTACCTGAAGTCCTCCGGCCTGGGCGACACCGCCTACTTCGGTCCGGAACCCGAATTCTTCATCTTCGACGGCGTCCGTTGGGGTGCCGACATGTCCGGTTCCTTCGTCAAGATCGACTCCGAAGAAGCTTCCTGGAGCACCGGCGCCAAGATCGAAGGCGGCAACTCCGGCCACCGTCCGACCGTCAAGGGCGGCTACTTCCCGGTTCCCCCGGTCGACAGCTTCCAGGACATGCGTTCGGAAATGTCCCTGATCCTGGAATCCCTGGGCATCCCCGTCGAAGTGCACCACCACGAAGTCGCTGGCGCTGGCCAGAACGAACTGGGCACCAAGTTCTCGACCCTGGTCGAGCGCGCTGACTGGACCCAGACCCTGAAGTACGTGATCTGGAACGTCGCCCACACCTATGGCAAGACCGCGACCTTCATGCCCAAGCCCCTGGTTGGCGACAACGGCTCCGGCATGCACGTGCACCAGTCCGTGTGGAAGGACGGCAAGAACCTGTTCGCTGGCGACGGCTATGCCGGCCTGTCCGAGTTCGCGCTGTACTACATCGGCGGCATCATCAAGCACGCCAAGGCATTGAACGCCATCACCAACCCCGGCACCAACTCGTACAAGCGTCTGGTCCCCGGCTTCGAAGCCCCGGTCAAGCTGGCCTACTCGGCCCGCAACCGTTCCGCCTCGATCCGTATCCCGCACGTGGCCAACCCGAAGGGCCGCCGCATCGAGACCCGTTTCCCGGATCCCCTGGCCAACCCGTACCTGTGCTTCTCGGCCCTGCTGATGGCCGGTCTGGATGGCGTGCAGAACAAGATCCACCCGGGCGAAGCGGCTACCAAGGACCTGTACCACCTGCCGCCGGAAGAAGACAAGCTGATCCCGACCGTCTGTGCTTCGCTGGATGAAGCCCTGGAGCACCTGGACAAGGACCGCGAGTTCCTGACCCGTGGCGGCGTGTTCACCGACAGCATGATCGATGCCTACATCGAGCTGAAGATGCAGGAAGTCCAACGCTTCCGCATGACCACGCACCCGATCGAATTCGACATGTACTACTCGCTGTAATCGAATCCGTATCCGGAGAAAAAGGGGAAGCTTGCTTCCCCTTTTTTTATGCGCGGCGCGATCGATCTCAGCGCGCAGTGCGCCCGAAAATTGCTAGTCAGGATGGATCAACGACTGCGCAAGACGAGCAAGAAGACATGACCCCAGGCATCACGAATCCTCCCATGAAGACACCGCTTCCATCCCTCGATGGCCTCGACCTGCTGGCTTCGGCCGTCATCATCCTCGATGCCAATGGCGGCATCGTCTACGCCAATGCCGCCGCCGAGAACCTGCTGGAGAGTTCCTTCAAGGTGCTCTCGCAGCAGAAGCTCTCGGAGCTCTTCCTCAATGGCAAGGAGCTGACCGCGCTGTTTTACCAGGCCATCGAGCACCAGTTCGCCGACAAGCGCCTGGACCTGGTACTGGAACGCGCCAACCGCGAGCCGCTGCAGGTCCACACCATCGTCACGCCCCTGGACAGCACCGACTGGCCGGTGCTGCTGGAGCTGCGCGAGAACGTCCAGCAACTCAAGCTGGACCGTGAAGAGCGCATGTTCGACCAGAGCCAGGCCAACAAGGAACTGATCCGCAACCTGGCCCACGAGATCAAGAATCCGCTGGGCGGCATTCGCGGCGCAGCGCAGCTGCTGGAGCTGGAGCTGCCCGAGCGGCACTTGAAGGAATTGCGCGAATACACCCAGGTCATCATCAAGGAGGCCGATCGCCTGCAGACCCTGGTGGATCGCCTGCTGGCCCCGCACCGCCATCCGCATATCGTCGGCGACGTCAACATCCACGAAGTCTGCGAACGCGTGCGCAGCCTGGTGATGGCCGAATTCCCGCAGGGGCTCACCATCAAGCGCGACTATGACTTGTCGATCCCCGAATTCCGTGGCGACAAGGAACAGCTGATCCAGGCCGTGTTGAACATCGTGCACAACGCTGCACAAGCACTGGCCGACCGCATCCGCGCCGGAGATGGCGAGCTGATCCTGCGCACGCGCGTCTCGCGCCAGGTGACGCTATCCAAGGTCAGATACCGGCTGGCACTAGACTTGCATATCATCGATAACGGTCCGGGCATTCCTCCCGACATCCAGGAAAGAATCTTCTATCCGCTGGTGTCGGGGCGCGAGGGAGGCAGCGGACTGGGGCTGACCCTGGCGCAAACCTTCGTGCATCAGCACATGGGTGTCATCGAATGCGACAGCCGGCCCGGTTGTACCGATTTCAGAATACTTATACCGCTGCCGTGAGCATGGCCGCAGGCGGCGCGCCAAAGCCGAGTGGATGCCGGGCATCCGGTCCACCAAGGGGGCTGCGGACAGGGCGCCAGAAGCGCCGTGGATCGCGGGAGCATTAACAGCATGACCAACGCAGGAAGAAGTTATTTATGAAGCCAATCTGGATTGTTGACGACGACGAATCGATACGCTGGGTGCTCGAAAAAGCCCTGGCCCGAGAAAATCTCGCCACGCAGAGTTTTTCCAGCGCACGCGATGCGATGGCAGCCCTGCAGAACGGCACGCCGCAAGTGCTGGTGTCCGACATCCGCATGCCAGGCGCCTCCGGCCTGGAACTGCTGCAGACCATCAAGGCCAAGCACCCCGGCATCCCGGTGATCATCATCACCGCTTTCTCGGACCTGGATTCGGCGGTCTCTGCCTTCCAGGGCGGCGCCTTCGAATACCTGGCCAAGCCCTTCGACGTCGACAAGGCGGTCGAACTGATTCGCCGCGCGCTCGACGAGAGCCTGCGCGAAACCGACATCGAACAGGGCGCTGCCCAGACCCCCGAAATCCTCGGGCAGGCCCCTGCGATGCAGGACGTGTTCCGCGCCATCGGCCGCCTGTCGCAATCCAATGTCACGGTGCTCATCACCGGTGAATCCGGTTCCGGCAAGGAGCTGGTGGCGCGTGCCCTGCACAAGCACAGCCCGCGCGCCAGCCAGCCTTTCGTGGCGCTCAATACCGCAGCCATCCCCAAGGACTTGCTGGAATCCGAACTGTTCGGCCATGAACGCGGCGCTTTCACCGGCGCGCAAGCCATGCGCCGTGGCCGTTTCGAGCAGGCCGAAGGCGGCACGCTGTTCCTCGATGAAATCGGCGACATGCCGCTGGACCTGCAGACGCGCCTGTTGCGGGTGCTCTCCGACGGTCACTTCTATCGCGTGGGCGGCCATCAATCGCTGAAGGCCAACGTTCGCGTCATTGCGGCCACCCACCAGAACCTGGAGCAGCGTGTACGTGAAGGTTTGTTCCGCGAGGACTTGTACCATCGCCTGAACGTGATCCGCCTGCGCCTGCCCAGCCTGCGCGAACGCAGCGAAGACATTCCCATCCTGGCCCGCTACTTCCTGGCACAGAGCGCGCGCCAGCTGGGCGTGGAAGCCAAGCGCCTGTCGCCGCAGGCCATGCAGTTCCTGTCGCAGCTGGAGTTCCCCGGCAACGTGCGCCAGCTGGAAAACCTGTGCAACTGGATCACCGTGATGGCCCCGGGCCAGACGGTCGAGATCAAGGACCTGCCGCAGGACCTGGTGGAAGAACGCGTGCATGCACCGCAACCGGCGCAGACCGTCTCCGCGCCCGCCTCGGCGGCTGCCGTGGCCGCCCCGGTGGCGTATGCCGATCCGGCGGCTGCTGCCGCACCCGCCGAAGCGGCGGCCGGCAACTGGATCTCGCTGCTGGAAGTGGAGGCCGCGCAGATGCTGGCCTCCGAACAGCCCGAGGTGATGGACATCCTCGGTCGCCAGTTCGAAGCGGCGCTCATCAAGATCGCCCTGAAACACACCCACGGCCGCAAGAACGATGCTGCCGTGCGCCTGGGCATCGGTCGCAACACCATCACCCGCAAGATCCAGGAACTGGGCATCGGCGGCGCGGAAGACGACTGACGCGCAGCGACACCATCAAGCAGGGGAGGCCTGCCCGCGAGCCGCCGCGTGGGCAGGATCAGCAAGGGGAAGAGGCGGCGGCCACAAAAAAGGAAATGGCCTGGATCGCGAGATCCAGGCCATTTTTATTGCTGCTGCCGATAAACGATTTATAAAATTTAAATCATTTGGCTGATTCAGCAAGAGGGCGCGTTCACATGGCAAGGCGCGGCATGGGCGGCTGGCCATTCGTGCCCAGGGCGGGCATGAGCGGTGCGGCATGCAGGAGCTGCGCATCGATGTGGAACACCGATGCCGCCGCCGTCAATTGTTCGGCCTGCTGCATCATGGCCTGGGCGGCAGCGGCGGCCTGTTCCACCAACGCGGCGTTCTGCTGCGTGACCTGGTCCATCTGCAGGATGGCTGCGTTGATCTGCGTGATGCCGGCGCTTTGCTCTTCCGAGGCATGCGCGATGTCGCTGATGATGCGGGTGGTATCGACCGAGGCGCGCATGACTTCGGCGATGGTGCCACCGGCCGTTTCCACCAGTGTCGTGCCGCTCCGGATGCGGTTGACCGAACCTTCGATGAGTCCCTTGATTTCCTTGGCGGCACCGGCGCTGCGCTGGGCCAGCGCGCGCACTTCGGTGGCCACCACGGCGAAACCGCGACCGTTCTCGCCGGCGCGTGCCGCTTCCACGGCGGCATTGAGGGCCAGGATATTGGTCTGGAAAGCGATGCCTTCGATGACGGTGATGATGTCCGACATCTGGTGCGAGCTGACGGCGATCTCGCGCATGGTGCTGACCACTTGCGCGATTTCCGTTTCACCACGGCGGGCCACATCGGCACCGGCACTGGCGACGTGGCTGGCCTTGCGGGCGTGGTCGGTATTCTGCTGCACGGTGCTGGTCAGCTGTTCCATGCTGGAGGCAGTTTCCTCCAGCGAGGCGGCCTGTTCTTCGGTGCGCTGCGAGAGATCGGTATTGCCCTGGGCGATTTCGCGTGCGGCCACGTGGATGGCGCCGCTGGCCTGCTGGATCTGGCCGACCAGGCCGGCCAGCTGTTCGCGCATGGTCATGAGCGAATGCATCAGGCTGGCGCGGTCATCCTTGCGCAGTTGCAGTTGCGCGGTCAGGTTGCCGGCGGCGATCTGGGCCGACAGCCACATCGCTTCAGCTGGCTCGCCACCCAGCTGGCGCGTGAGGCGGCGGCTGATCAGCAGCGCGATCAGCAGGCCGATCAGCGCCGACGCCAGGGTCAGGCCGATGATCAGCATGCGGCTGCTGGCATAGGCGTCGCGGGCGTTGGTGGCGGCTTCGGCGACGCCCTTTTCGTTGACGGTGATGAGACGCTGGATCTGCACTTCCATCGCCGCGCGCAGCGGGAAGAGTTGATCTTTCATGATGTCCACCGCCTGCTCCTGCCGGCCTTGCTCCAGCGCGGCCAGCATCTGCTGGCTCACGGCCAGGTACTTCGGCAGCAGGGCTTGCAGTTCATCGTAGGCGGCTTGCTCCTCGGACGTATGGATGAGCGGACGATACTGATCGGCGGCACTGGTGTAGCGCCCCAGCGAGGCAGTCAGGCGCGTGCGGGCGTCCTGCATGCGTTGCGCATCATTGGCCGTGAGCGCGCGATATTGGGCCAGGTTGAAGGCGCGGATCTCGGCCTGCATGGTCTTGGCCGTGGCCACGCTGGGCATCAGGTTGGTCTGCACTTCGCTGAGCTGTGCTTCGACGGTATTGAGTCCGTACCAGGCCGCTGCACCAAGCACGGCCATGAAGAGGATCAAAACGGAAAAACCCAACATAAGCTGGGTGGCAACTTTGGTCTGTCTGAAATTCACGACATCCCTCTGGGGGCTGGCCTGCCGCCATGGACGGCAGACAAAGGGTGGATGATGTTTCCGGCGCAGGCGCAAGGCCTGCAAGGGAGAGCGGCAAGGCCGTCAGGATGAGCTCCGGGGGAAGCGCCTTGAACTGTAATGGCAGTCTTGCCCAAATTCAAGATGAATTTGACGGGATGAGGCCAAACAGAAACACTATTCAAATTATGCATGTCAAAACATAAATATACATTGGCAACAAGTTGACCGAAGTGCACAGCATATCGATCAAAGCTGACAAATTGCCTCGTGCGCAGGCAATGAGGATTTCATCAAGAAAAATGGCCAGGATCGCGGGATCCTGGCCATCGGGCGGGTGTGCCACGGACGGAGCGGGAGTCGCTGTCGCAGCGACACTCGATCCGTTCAACAGCAGTAAATGATTTATATCATTTTGATTTGTGGCACCGGGCTGTTTCCGGTCAGCGCAGGCGCAGCACGAAACGCGCCGCCAGCGTGGCGATCAGGCTCAATACCGCGCCGAAGATGACGAAGTAGCTCACCGACAGCTTGTTGCCGGTGAAGTCGATCAGCCAGGTGATGATCAGGCCGGCGAAGCCGCCGAAGATGGTCACGGCGATGTTATAGGCCAGCGACATGCCGGTGCCGCGCGTGGCCACCGGGAAGATGTCGGCCAGCAGGGCTGGCATGGAGGCGAAATACATGGTCATGAGCACGCCGATGACGGTCTGCAGCAACAGCAGTTGCAGGAAGCCCGGCGAGTTGGTCAGGAACACGAACATCGGATAGGTCAGCACGATGTAGAGCGCGCTGCTGGTGATCATGAAGGGCGTGCGGCCGATCTTGTCGGACAGGGCGCCCACCAGCGGCGAGCCGATGAACATGATCAGGCCGGCCACCGACATGGCGGCAAACGAGGACCAGGCCGGCAGGCCCAGCTGCTTGACCGCATAGGTCGGGATGTACAGCGACAGGTACACCGAGACGGTGGCCATGATGACGCTGCCGGCACCGATCAAGAGGCGCATCTTCTGGTGTGCGAAGGTATCGCGCAGCGGCGCATCGGTCTTTTCGCTCGATTCCTTGAACTCGGGCGCTTCATCCAGGTGGCGGCGGATATAGATGCCGGCCGGTGCGATCAGCAAACCGAAGATGAAGGGCACGCGCCAGCCCCAGGAGGCCAGTTGCTCGGGGGTGAGCATGTTGTTGAGCACGGCGCCGAAGATGGCCGCCAGCAGCAGGCTGATGCCCTGGCTGGCCACCTGCCAGCTGGAGAAGAAACCACGGCGATGCGGGGCGTGTTCCACCAGGAAGGCGGTGGAGCTGCCGAATTCGCCACCGGCGGAGAAGCCCTGGATCATCTTGCCCAGCGCGATGCCGGCCGGTGCCAGCAGGCCGATGCTGGCGTAGCTGGGCATGAAGGCGATCATGGCCGTGCCGATGGTCATGAGCATGATGGACAGCATCAGCGCCGCCTTGCGGCCTGCACGGTCGGAGTAGGCGCCCAGCACCACCGCGCCCAGCGGACGCATGAAGAAGGACACGCCGAAGGTGGCGAAGGTCAGCAGCAGCGAGACGCTGTCGTCGCCCGTAGGGAAGAACTGTTTGGCGATGACGACGGCAAAGGCGCCATAGATGAGGATGTCGAACCATTCGAGCGCATTGCCGATGGAGGACGAGATGATCGCACGCCGCGCCTGCGGATGCGTGGTGCCGGCGCCAGGCGCCGTGGTGTTGCTGGTCATGGAGACTCCCTGATGGATACGTGGATGGAGGAGCAGCACGCCGTTCTGACCCTGGCGGGGCAGGAGGCTGCCTGGCTGTGTATGGTTGGTTGTGGGCTCCCTGTGACGGCCGGGGCCGTTACAGCGGGCGAGGATAGGCGGCGCGATGCGGCACTGTCAAGGCGCAGTGCGGGGGATTATCAGGAGGCAGGACGCACAGCTGGTTTTGCGAAATCATTTTCTCGTTTCCCGTGCATGCAGACTCACGCCTGGGCTTTCGGCTGCGCTTCGGCTTCCTTGAGCTTGCGCCAGAGGGTGGTGCGGCTGATCCCGAGATGGCGCGCCGCAGCGGCGCGGTTGCCTCGGAAGCGACGCAGTGCGGCTTCAATGGCGTCAGCGTCGGGGGCGATGTCGGGAGAGGTCAGCGCATGCGGTGCCACCATTTCTGCCGCGCTCGACAGCAGCGGCTGCGCCATTCCAGCCATCCCCGCCAGCTCCGGTGCCACCCGCTGGATCAGCGCGGGGGTGAGCGCCTGCAATGGTTCTGCGGCCAGGAACAGGGCCAGCCTCTCCATCAGGTTGCGCAGCTCGCGCACGTTGCCCGGCCAGTCATAGGCGCCCAGCAGCGGCGCGCAGCGCAGGAGCTCCGCGCCCAGGTTGGCATGCGGACGTGCATCCAGTGCGGCCAGCGCATGCTTGAGATGCCATTCGGCCAGCGCGGCAATATCCTCGCGGCGCGCCCGCAAGGGCGGCAACTGCAAACGCAGTACGCTGAGCCGGTAATACAGGTCCGCGCGAAAACGGCCATCACGCACCCGCGCTTCCAGGTCGCAGTGCGTGGCGCTGATGATGCGCACCTGGACCGCAATGGGCCGCGTGCCGCCCACGCGCACGACCTCGCGCTCTTCCAGCACGCGCAGCAGGCGTGTCTGCAGCGGCAGCGGCATCTCGCCGATTTCATCGAGCAGCAGCGTGCCGCGATGCGCCGCTTCAAAGACACCGGCGCGTCCGCCACGGCGTGAGCCGGTGAATGCGCCTTCCTCATAACCGAACAGTTCGGATTCGAGCAGCGATTCAGCCAGCGCGCCGCAATTGATGGCCACGAAGGGGTGGGCGGCCTGGGTCTTGCCCTGCATGCGCGGATGGGCGCGATGGATGGCTTGCGCCGCCAGTTCCTTGCCGGTGCCGGTCTCGCCCTGGATCAGCACGTTGGCCGGCGAGCGCGCAAAGAGGGTGATGGACTGGCGCACCGTTTCCATCACTTCCGAATCGCCGCGCAAGTCCTTCAGGTGATGCCGTGCGCGCAGGCTGTCGGCCACGGGCAGGCTGGGGCCGCGCGTGCTTTCCAGCTGCGTCAGGCGCGCCAGTTCCAGCGCATCTTCAAAGGCCTGGCGCACCGTGGCCGAGGAGTAGAGGAAGATGCCCTGCATTCCCGCTTCCTCGGCCAGGTCGGTGATGAGGCCCGCCCCGACCACCGCCTGCACGCCGCCGGCTTTCAGTTCCTGCACCACGGCACGCGCATCTTCCTCGGTGGCGTAGGTGCGCTGGGCAATGTCCAGCCCGAACATCTGCTGGAACTCGGCCAGGGCCGGCATCGCCTCCTGGTAGGTGACCAGCCCGATGCGCGCGCTGATCTGGCGGGCGCGGGCCAGCGCCTGCATCACGTCGAAGCCGCTGGCGCGCGCCACCACCACCGGCACCGGCAGGCGGCTCTTGAGGTAAGCGCCGTTGGAGCCGGCCGAGATCACCACATCGCAGCGCTCGCTGGCCAGGCGCTCGCGAATGGCGCGCACGGCCTCGTCGAAGCCGAGATGAATGGGCTCGATATCGGCCACGCCGTCGAACTCCAGCGTGATGTCGCGGAAGAGTTCCGAGAGCCGCGACACGGACACGGTCCAGATCACGGGTTTGTCGGCCAGGCGGTCAGCGGGGGCAGGGCGTTTCATGACAGGTGTTTGCGGCGTTTCAGTGAAACGTTAATGTAACACTGATGAAACGCCTCCGGTTGCGGTACATCAAGGGGGAGGAGGTGCAGCACCTCTGTCAAGGGCATCGGAAGGGCAGCCTGCAAGCCTTGTCCCACGGCGGTTCCATGCGAGATGAAGGTTTCTTCAGGCCTTGCGCCAGGCAATGCTGCACTGCGATGGCACGGCCGTTGCAATGATGAACGCATGTGTCGCAGGGCGGGTGCTGTGTTTCCCCGCCCGGCCGCAGCCAGACCATCCGACTTTCCAGTATTTCAACCTCATCGAGAAGGTGTCCACCATGGCTCTCCACTCCGCAGGCGCAGCGTTCCGCCAGGCCGTCCAGGAAGAATCCCCCTTGCAAGTCATCGGCGCCATCAACGCCAATCACGCCCTGCTGGCCAAGCGGGCCGGCTTCCGTGCGATCTACCTGTCCGGCGGCGGCGTGGCCGCGGGTTCGCTGGGCCTGCCCGACCTGGGCATCTCCAACCTGGATGACGTGCTCACTGACGTGCGCCGCATCACCGACGTCTGCGACCTGCCGCTGCTGGTGGACGTCGATACCGGCTTCGGTGCCTCGGCCTTCAACGTGGCGCGCACGGTCAAGTCCATGATCAAGTTCGGCGCGGCCGCCATGCACATCGAAGACCAGGTCGGCGCCAAGCGCTGCGGTCATCGTCCCAACAAGGAAATCGTCAGCAAGCAGGAAATGGTGGACCGCATCAAGGCCGCCGTCGATGCCCGCACCGATGAGAACTTCGTGATCATGGCGCGCACCGATGCGCTGGCCGTCGAAGGACTGGACGCCGCCATCGAACGCGCCGTCGCCTGCGTGGAGGCCGGTGCCGACATGATCTTCCCGGAAGCCATCACCGACCTGGCCATGTACAAGCAGTTCGCCAATGCGGTGAAGGTGCCGATCCTGGCCAACATTACCGAATTCGGCTCGACCCCGCTGTTTACTGTGGACGAACTGAAGGGCGCCGATGTGGGCCTGGTGCTCTATCCGCTCTCGGCCTTCCGCGCCATGAACAAGGCGGCCGAAAACGTCTACCAGGCGATCCGCCGTGACGGCACCCAGAAGAACGTGGTCGACACCATGCAGACCCGCATGGAACTCTATGACCGCATCGATTACCACAGCTACGAGCAGCGTCTGGATGCGTTGTTTGCACAGCAGAAGAACAAGTAAGACGACATCAACGCAAAACTGAATACCCGCTTCCGATAATTAGCTTTGACCTAATACAGACTACGAGGAGAACACGATGAGCGATCAGCAAACCCCCGGTTTCAAGCCCAAGAAATCCGTTGCCCTCTCCGGCGTCACCGCCGGCAACACCGCCTTGTGTACCGTCGGCAAGACCGGCAATGACCTGCACTATCGCGGCTACGACATCCTGGATGTGGCCGACAGCTGCGAGTTCGAGGAAATCGCCCACCTGCTGGTGCATGGCAAGCTGCCCACCGCCGCCGAACTGCGCGCCTACAAGGCCAAGCTCAAGGCCCTGCGCGGCCTGCCGGCCAACGTCAAGGCGGCGCTGGAATGGCTGCCTGCAGCCTCGCATCCGATGGACGTGATGCGCACCGGTGTCTCCGCGCTGGGTTGCGTCTTGCCCGAGAAGGATGACCACAACACCCCCGGCGCGCGTGACATCGCCGACCGCCTGATGGCGTCGCTCGGTTCCATGCTGCTGTACTGGTACCACTACAGCCACAACGGCAACCGCATCGAGGTCGAGACCGATGATGATTCCATCGGCGCGCATTTCCTGCACCTGCTGCACGGTGAGAAGCCTTCCGAGGCCTGGGAGAAGGCCATGCATACCTCGCTGATCCTGTACGCGGAACACGAATTCAACGCCTCCACCTTCACCGGCCGCGTCATTGCCGGTACCGGATCGGACATGTATTCGGCCATCACCGGCGCCATCGGCGCACTGCGCGGCCCCAAGCACGGCGGTGCCAATGAAGTGGCCTTCGAGATCCAGAAGCGCTACGACAACCCCGACGAAGCAGAAGCCGATATCCGCCGCCGCGTCGAGAACAAGGAAGTGGTGATCGGTTTCGGCCACCCGGTCTACACCATCTCCGACCCGCGCAACAAGGTCATCAAGGAAGTGGCGCGCAAGCTCTCCAAGGAAGCCGGCTCCACCAAGATGTTCGACATCGCCGAACGCCTGGAAACGGTCATGTGGGACATCAAGAAGATGTTCCCCAACCTGGACTGGTTCTCGGCCGTGTCCTACCACATGATGGGCGTGCCGACGGCGATGTTCACGCCGCTGTTCGTCATCGCCCGTACCTCGGGCTGGGCTGCGCACATCATCGAACAGCGCATCGACAACAAGATCATCCGCCCCTCGGCCAACTACGTGGGCCCGGAAGACCTGAAGTTCGTGCCGATCGGCAAGCGCAAGTAAGAGCAAGCGCCCGCGCAGTTGCGTCATGAGCCGATGGCGCGATGGCGCGGGCATGAGGGGCAAGAGAGGGAGAGGGCGCAGCAAGAAGAAGGAAGCGGCGGCTGGCGCGTGTCGGCCGCCCCATTCCCCGGGGACAATGGCAGTGCGCAGGCAGATTTGTAACAAGCGTTACATGTGGTCGAGTCAGGTGCAATAACTTGCTAAGATGCGGTCGGATCTTTTCCGCCCCCGCGTCCACCCCTGACTCTCCATGGATCATCCGATGATTGCTGCCATCGTTTCCCGCCGTCTTTCCGCATTGCCCCTGACTTCCTTCGCACTGGCCGGTGCCTTGACCGTTGCACTGTCCGCTTGTTCATCCACGCCCGTACCGGTCACCGAGACCAAGCCGGTGCTGCCGCAGCTGCTGCAATCGCCTGCGGCCACACAGCCGAGCTGGGCTACGCAACTCAAGACCGGTGCCTTCAGCTGCGAGATGGGCAACAAGGTCGAAATCCGCATGGATGGCCGCGTGACCGATGGCGTCACGCTGGTGTGGAAGGGCAGCAGTTACATGATGAATCCGGTCAGCACCTCGACCGGTGCAGTGCGTCTGGAGAACAAGGGCGAAGGCCTGGTGTGGATCCAGATCCCGTCGAAGTCCATGCTGCTCAATTCCAAGGTCGGGCAGCAGCTGGCCAACGACTGCCGCACGCGCTGACATTGCAGCGCCGCGCCGTCGTGCAGGCCTGACGCCGGCGCGTTCTTTCCACCTCGCATTCCTTCCTCCCTTGTCATGCCAATGGCGTCTTGCTGCCGGCATCGCTCCCGCTTGATTTGAATCATCCAAGATCGCTTGCGCAAGCGACGGATTCAGCCCCTCGTAAGATTCAGGTGCAAGACTGGTTTCATCGTCGCATGAGGGCCACGCATGGCAAAGACGCTTTTTGCACATGCTCCAGAGCCACGCGACCATCGGCCTGCAAGCCACGCCGTGCAAGGCCGACAGCGGTTTTCAATTCGAAAGACATGAGGAGACGTCATGCAATACGAGGATTTCCATCGCCGTTCCATCGAGCAGCCTGAGGCCTATTGGGCAGAAGAAGCGCAGCGCATCCATTGGGACAAGCCCTTCACCCGCACCCTCGATTATTCCCGCGCGCCCTTCGCACGCTGGTTCATCGGCGGCACCACCAATCTCTGCTTCAATGCTGTGGATCGCCACTTGGGCGAACGCGGCAAACAGGCGGCACTCATTGCCATCTCCACCGAGACCAACAGCGAACGCGTCTACGACTTTGCCGAGCTGCATCGCGAAGTGCAGGCCATGGCGGCCAGCATGCTGTCCCTGGGCGTGCGGCGCGGCGACCGCGTGCTGATCTACATGCCGATGATCGCCGAAGCGGTCTTCGCCATGCTGGCCTGCGCCCGCATCGGCGCGGTGCATTCGGTGGTGTTCGGCGGCTTTGCTTCCAACAGCCTGGCCTCGCGCATCGATGATGCACAGCCCACCCTGATCGTCTCGGCCGATGCCGGTTCGCGTGGCGGCAAGGTGATTCCCTACAAGGGCTTGCTGGACGAAGCCATCAACCTGGCGCAGCACAAGCCGCAGAAGGTCTTGCTGGTCGATCGTGGCCTGGCGGAGATGGCGCGCACGGCACAACGCGACGTCGACTACGCGCCCTTGCGTGAGCAGCACCTGGACCAGCCGGTGCCGGTTGCCTGGCTGGAGTCGAATGAGGCCAGCTACGTGCTCTATACCTCCGGCACCACCGGCAAGCCCAAGGGCGTGCAGCGCGACGTGGGCGGCTATGCAGTGGCGCTGGCCTCATCGATGCAGCACATCTTTTGCGGCAAGCCGGGTGAGACCTACTTCTGCACCTCCGACATCGGCTGGGTGGTGGGCCACTCCTATATCGTCTATGGCCCGCTCATTGCGGGCATGGCGACGGTGCTCTATGAGGGGCTGCCGATCCGGCCCGATGCGGGCATCTGGTGGAGCATCGTCGAGAAATACAAGGTGACGCGCATGTTTTCCGCGCCCACGGCCATCCGCGTGCTCAAGAAGCAGCCGGCCGAATGCATGGAGCGCTACGACACGTCCTCGCTCAAGGCCCTGTATCTGGCCGGCGAGCCGCTCGATGAAACCACGTCGAGCTGGATCTCGGGTGCGCTGAAGGTGCCGGTCATCGACAACTACTGGCAGACCGAATCGGGCTGGCCCATCATCTCGATCGCCAAGGGCATCAGCGACAAGCCCACGCGCCTGGGCAGCCCTGGCGTGCCGATGCCGGGCTACCGCCTGGCCATTCTCGATGAGGCCACCGGCGCGCCTTGCGCGGCGGGCGAGAAGGGTGTGGTTGCCATCGAAGGGCCACTGCCGCCGGGCTGCATGCAGACCGTCTATGGCGACGATGAGCGCTTCGTCAACACCTACTGGCGCAGCCTGCCGCGCGAGGTGTACTCGACCTTCGACTGGGGCATCAAGGACCAGGATGGTTACTACTTCATCCTGGGCCGCACCGACGACGTCATCAACGTAGCGGGCCACCGCCTGGGCACGCGCGAAATCGAGGAGAGCATCTCCAGCCATCCCAACGTCTCCGAGGTGGCCGTGGTCGGTGTGGAAGACAAGCTCAAGGGACAAGTCGCGATTGCCTTCGCCATTGCCAAGCAGGCTGATGCGATTGCCACGCCTGAGGGTCGGCGCGCGCTGGAAGCCGAAATCATGGGCGTGGTGGACAAGCAGATCGGTGCAGTGGGCCGGCCGGCGCGGGTGTTCTTCGTCAGCGGCTTGCCCAAGACGCGCTCGGGCAAGCTCTTGCGCCGTGCCATCCAGTCCATCTGTGAAGGACGCGATCCGGGCGACCTGCCCACCATCGAGGATCCGGCGGCGCTGGAGCAGGTGCGCGCGGTCATCAAGGGCTGACTCGCGCTGCTCTCGCCGAGGTACGGCGCCCCTGCAGCGGAGCAGGGGCGCCGTACCCGTCGTAATTTGGTTACACTGAGGGCTTCTGATTTTCCTCGACTCCGTCCTGCCCATGTCGCCCTCCATCCGCCCGGCCACCGCTGCCGATGCTCCCGCCCTCTGCGGCATCTACAACCACTACGTGCAGACCACCGCCATCAGCTTCGAGACCGAAGCGGTCAGTGCCGAGACCATGGCCGCACGCATCGCCGACGTGCAGGCCGATTTCCCCTGGCTGGTCTTTGAAGAGCAGGGCGAGGTGCTGGGCTATGCCTATGCCAGCAAGTGGAAGCCGCGCGCGGCTTACCGGCACTCGGTGGAAAGCTCGGTCTACCTGCGCCACGATGCCGGTGGACGCGGCATCGGCAAACAGCTCTATCGTGAATTGATTGCGCAGTTGAAGCCCCTGGGTGTGCACCTGGTCATCGGCGGCATTGCCCAGCCCAATCCGGCCAGCGTGGCGCTGCACGAGAGCGTGGGCTTCGTGCACTGTGGCGTGTTTACGGAAGTGGGTTACAAGATGGGGCGCTGGATCGACGTGGGATACTGGCAACTCAAACTGCAAGAGGCCCAATGATGAGATCGACCCGAGCCGCCAGCGCCATCGAGCGCCTGAACGAACGCACCGAATCGCGCGAATATTCCATGCTGCGCACCTCCGATGAACGTTTCATCCTGACCCGGCGCGTGGCCGGGCAGCCGCTGGAGAAGCTCAACGAGGCCATGGAGCTGGATGACTTCGTGCGCTTCGTCAATGCCCAGGGGCCGCAGAAGGCCAAGCGGGTGAGCAAGCTGGATGTGCAGTTCGAGAAGAACATGCGCAACAAGAAAGAGCAAACGCCACCTGAAAGTGGCGTTGAATAGTCTCTGGTACGCAGTTCAATGAAAAACGGCAAATGATATAAATCATTTGCCGTTTTTTTTATGGCTGACGTGGCTTGCGCCTCAGTCCGCCAGGGTGGCGATCACCGGTGCGTGGTCCGAGGGTTGTTCCCATTTGCGCGGGACCTTGTCGATGACGCAGGCTGTGCAGCGGGGTACCAGTTCTTCGGACAGCAGGATATGGTCGATGCGCAGGCCGCGGTTGAGGCGGAAGCCCATCTGGCGGTAATCCCACCAGCTGTACATCTTTTCCGGTTGTTCGAAGAGGCGATAGGAATCGGTCAGGCCGAGGGCCTGCAGCTTGCGGAAAGCCTCGCGTTCCGGTTCCGAGACCAGCACCTGGCCTTGCCAGGCGACCGGGTCGTGGACGTCGCGGTCTTCGGGGGCGATGTTGTAGTCGCCCAGCAGGGCCAGGCGCGGGTTCTTCGCCTTTTCCTGGGCCAGCCATTCGTGCAGGGCGGCCAGCCAGCTGAGCTTGTAGGGATATTTTTCGGATTCCAGCGACTGGCCGTTGGGAATATAGGCACAGACATAGCGCACGCCTTCGATGGTGGCAGCGATGATGCGCTGCTGTTCATCGGGGAAGAGCGGATTGTTCTTGACCACGTCGGTCATCGGATGGCGCGAGAGGATGGCCACGCCGTTGTAGGTCTTCTGGCCCGAGAACTCGACCAGGTAACCGGCGGCTGCGATTTCGGCGGCGGGGAACTTGTCGTCGGTCAGCTTGGTTTCCTGCAGGCAGAGTACGTCGACCGGGTTTTCTTCCAGCCATTTCAGTACTTGCGGCAGGCGGACCTTGAGGGAGTTGACGTTCCAGGTGGCGATTTTCATAGGGTGTGCAGAGTCCTTGTTCGGTGCGGCTTTGCGCGGTGTGGGTGGCTGGAAATTTGGTCTGGCTACCCACCTGACTACCCACTTTTGAGGGCTTGGCCGGGTGCGCAAAGCGTTGCTGAGGCGGCACTATAGCATTAGCGGCTGACCTTGTTCTGCTTGATCATGGCGGCAATGCTGGTGGCGGTAATGCCGGTGGAACGCTCGTCGATCCTTAATGGATGGGAGGGCTTCTTTGGCCGATCCACAGGTCCCGCGGGCGTCACTCGCGATGCTTCGCTGCCTCCAAGTTGAAAATCTTTGCCCTGATGGGCCAGCCAAATAGGCGCTCCCGTCTGGTCGGTGCCGCAGGTTCTCGATCAGTATGACTCGGTATTGCGGTACTCACCCCCAGTGTCTCCCACGTAAAAGATCACACTTGATTTGTGATGCCATTTTTAAAACGCAAAATCTGGATTGTAAATTTGAAGTAGCAAAGCTCATCAATAAAATGTTATATTTTTAGTAATGATTTGGGGGCTATTTCGATTCGGGGGAATCAATGGACATCTCAGTTCGGTCGGCGCGTCGCCGTACTGACTTTATAGAGGGCGTGCTGGGTCTGACAACCTTTTGTTCAGACCGCCTTGACGCATATTCGCTGTATGCAGAGCTGCAGTCATTTGTTGATCAGCTCGAGTCTGTTCCAACCAGTATTTCACTGCAGGGGAACAGCTTATGAACGATTCCGGATGGGAGATGCTTGCCTACGTATGGTCAGCAGCCATTGCCGCCTCACTTCTTTTATCGCTATGGCCAGAGGTCTAGCCGTACAGTTCCACTTGAGTCATTGCTCTTGCATCCTCTAGCCCCGAGGCCATTATTGAAGTGAGTTGCGGGAGTCGTAGCGTAAGGTGGCGAATATGCGCTATAGTGATGGAAGTTGTCATTTAGGCCATATTTCGTCCGATGACCTTACGCTGGGGTGGGGGATTTATGAAAGAAAGAAGCATCCATTTGGATGTTGCGAAGGGGCTATGTCTGCTTTTGATGATTGCAGGGCATACCAAAGGCATCAATCCCACGCTTAACCATCTCATTTACTCCTTCCACATGCCGGCCTTTTTCATCATCGCCGGGATGACTCATTTCTCCAGCACCGCCGCCAAACCGGATCTTGTCTGGAGCAAGTTCAAGCGCTTGATCATTCCAGCATGGGTCTTTGGCGCAATCAACGGCTTGCCTTTCCTTGGCCGAGTGCTGAGGGGAACCGTCGGCCTTCCTGAATTCATTCATCGCGCCGTCGGTACCTTCACCGGTGCTGCGCAAACGAACGACACGTTCAATTGCACGCCCTTGTGGTTTTTATACGCGATTTTCTTTGTTTACCTATTTGAGATCCTTGGCAGGGAGGTGCTGGCGAAGAAATCACGGAGCGCGCTGGTTGGAGTGCTGCTCATCTTCTTGTGTATTACACCCGCGACCTACACCGAATTTCTGCCGATCCAGATCAGATACGCGCTGACTGGCATTCTGTTTTTCCAAATCGGAGTTCTGTTGAAAGAGCTATTTAACGCTCCTGTGAAAGACACTTCCTATCTTTGGTTCGCAATACTTGTACTGGCATGGTTGGTGCCCGCGATGTTTACGCCCACCGTTCAATTGAATAGCGGATATCTCGGAAATGGTCCTGTGGTGCTTCTTTCTACGGTTGTCGCACTGGTGGGGACGTTCCTGATTATTCAGATGGCCCGTATGCTGTCCTGGCTGCCACTTCTACCCCAACTTGCTCAGATCAGCATACCGATAGTCGGGTTGAATTATCTGATTGAGCAGCGCATCAATCTCTACGTCGAGGGACTGGCTCTCTTCGTGATCGAGGTGATGATCCTCATGATCATTGCTGCTCTTACGATGAGAATGGGGACTGTGGGTCGCGTCCTCAACGGCCGTGTGTGATGAACAGAAAATGACTGCGACTTAGGATTTCATGTAACCTCGTTGCAGCCAACCTCGCTCGTCGCCGATGCTATGCACGTATGAAGCGCCCATGTTGGCAAGAATGCGGAGGGGCACCCGTCATCCGCTTGCTTGTTCGACCTCCAAATGGCCATCATGAAAACGGCACGCAAACCACTCGTCTAAGGCGCGCTCGGTTCTCTTTCAAAAGAAAAAAGGGGGAACGCCTTCGCAAGCATTCCCCCCTTCGTCTTGCTGTCGTTATGTGCCCGCATGCGGGGCAGAACGATCAAAGCCTGGCAATCAAGCCGGCATCATCTGCGCATTCATCTGCGCCTTGTCACCCTTGTCACCCGCCTTGCGACGACGATAGGCCGCAAAGCCGATCAGGCCCAGGCCGCCGATCATCATGGCGGTGGTCGAAGCTTCCGGCACCGGTGCGATGCTGATGTTGCCAGCGAAGCTGCCGCCGGCCGAACCCAGCACGGTACCGGCGACCGACAGGGTGTACAGACCAGAGGTCAGGCCGTTGGTGCGCAGTGCGAAGGTTTGCAGGTCACCGCTGCTCATTTGGGAGCCGGTGTAGGTCTTGCCATTGCCGCTCAGGGTGAAGCTGTTGATGCCCACGCGCGAAAGGCCGTCCAGGGCGATCGACACCAGTGCCGAGGACACCGAGCCACCGGCGCCGCCGATGTTGAAGGTGAAGTTCTCCAGGAAGGTCTGGCCGGTCGTGCCATCGCCGAAGCGGGCGTTGAAGGTCGACGTGGCGTCAGTCCAGACCAGGGCACGGGTGCTTTCGATATCGGCTGCGCTGGCCGAGGAAGCCATGGCGACGAATGCGGACGCGACAAGGAAACTGCTCAACAGTTTTTTCATAACACACCTCTTTCCAGTTCGATTGATTGGTTGGTATTCGATGGGTACTTCGATTGGTATCTGATTGCGAAAGCACTGCAAGGGGGAAAAGCATTCCGACAGGTTTTATTGTTGATGTTGGCAAGGCCGGAATCGCGTCTCTCTTTGTGATTTTTGTTCAAGGAGACGGAGTGAGAATAATGGAAAAATACTAACGTTTGCAATAAATTATTACGTTTTTCCTGTAACTCCTGTTGCGATGTAGGAATTCAGGAAGTCGCTCTGGTAAAGGGTTTCCGACGATATATGGGTTCTCGTGCGGCAATTTGTTTGGATGTGGAAACTAAGTTTTTACGGCAACACAGCCTCTCTCTCATCGGCTGAAAAACAGGACAAAATTTGCGTCAGAAAAAGTGACGCATGAAAATATTCAGGAACTATTTACGGATTGGAAGCTCGGCAGTAGCGCCCAGCTCTACAAGAAAAAAATTCGCAAGCAGAGCAAGCTCATCAGCAGTGGGTGAGGAAAGGGATGAGGCGTATGCGTCAGCTTCAACGCCGGGGTGCTCTCCGCGGCCAGGCGTGGCTCGCGGCAGCAGCCAACTCAGGAGCAAAGGCAGGAGGGAACCGAAGGAGGGAAATGCGGGCGCTGGCCGCCCTGGGGCAGGCCAGGCGACCAGCCTCAGGCGGGCAGGGAAGGGGCGTTACTTGAAACGATAGCTCACTGCCACGATGGCAGTGTCATCGGTGTGCCGGCGTACCAGCGGGCTGTCGCCCACCGCGTTGTCCAGCCACTTGCGGCGCAGGTGCAGGTTGAGGTGCCAGTCACCGGTCAAGGGGACATCGGCGGCCAGGCCGAGGGTGGGGCTGGTGGACGCACCGGCGCTGTATTGCCGCAGGCCGCTGGCAGCGGCTTCACTGGCGGAGACGCCGACGAAGTAATCGTTGTAGCTGCCGCTGCGATATTCCACGCCGACCTGCGGATAGAAGCTCACCGGGCCCACATCGATCTGGGCCGCATAGATGGCTTCGGCCAGGGTGCCGTGCGATTTGTTGAAGTCCCGGAAAACGTTGAGGAAGAAGCCGCCGATGGGCGTTTCCTGGTAGGTGCCGATGCCCAGCGGGATCGGGTCCGAGCGGCGCTGCACGCCGCGCTTTGCATCGAAGCCGTCCAGGCTCACACGCCCGGCCAGTTCCAGGTAGCCGTAACCCATGCGCGCGGTCTTGACGCCGAAGGTGTCCAGGCGCGCAAAGAAGCGGCCGTAGTCGGCGTAAGCATAGGGCAGCACCTGGGTGTGGCGATGCGCATCGGGCCCGTTGCTGTCGACGCGGTAGACGCCTGCACCGAGGTCCCCGGTGAGGCGGTCCTGCAGTTGCAGGGGATCGTTCGTGCCAGTGGTGGGAGCGGTTTGCTGGGCCAGGGCCGGAAGGGCGCAGCAGGCCAGGGTGAGCGTGGCGAATATTGTTTTCATGATGGGCAGTGGAGTGGGAAGGCAAGCGGCATTGTAGCGGCCCGCCGGGCGGCTGCAAGCGCCGCCCACGAAAATGGCCTGCCGGGAAGGCAGGCCATGGTGGTCATGGGCTGTGCGTGCCGGGCGCCGTGCGGGCGGCACGGCACGGCACAGTGCATCAGGACTGCTGCATCGGCGGGTAGTCGGTATAGCCTTCGGCGCCGCCGCCATAGAGCGTGGCCTGGTTGAACTCGGCCAGCGCTGCGCCGGCCTTGAAGCGTTCCACCAGGTCGGGGTTGGCGATCCACGGACGGCCGAAGGCCACCAGGTCGGCCAGGTTGCGATCGCGTGCCTTGACGGCCATCTCCAGGTCGTAGCCATTGTTGGCGATGTAGATGCCCTTGAAGAGGTCACGCAATACCTGCAGGTCAAAGCCGCCGTCGACTTCGCGCGGGCCGCCGGTGGCACCCTCCACCACGTGCAGGTAGACCAGCTTGTAGCGGTTGAGCTGCTCCACCACGTAGCTGAAGAGGGCCTTGGGATTGCTGTCGGCGATGTCGTTGGCCGGGCTGATGGGCGAGAGGCGGATACCCACGCGCTCGCTGGGGATCACCGAGGTCACCGCTTCCACCACTTCCAGCAGCAGGCGGGCACGGTTCTCGATGCTGCCGCCGTAGTTGTCGGTGCGCTGGTTGGTCTTGTCGCGCAGGAACTGGTCCAGCAGGTAGCCGTTGGCGGCGTGGATTTCCACGCCATCGAATCCTGCCTGCAGCGAGAGCTGCGCGGCGATCTTGTATTGCTCCACGATGGCGGGCAGTTCCGAAGCCTCCAGTGCACGTGGCTCGACAAAGGGCTTGAAGCCGCTCTCGGTGAAGGCATTGCCGTCCGGCTTGATGGCCGAGGGCGCTACCGGCAGTGCGTTGCCAGGCTGCAGGTCAGGGTGCGAGATGCGGCCCACGTGCCACAGTTGCAGGAAGATGCGGCCGCCCTTGGCATGCACGGCATCGGTGATCTTCTTCCAGCCGGCCACGTGCGATTCGTTGTAGATGCCCGGGGTCCAGGCATAGCCCTTGCCCTGCGGCGAGATCTGGGTCGCCTCGGCGATGATCAGGCCGGCTCCGGCACGTTGGGCATAGTATTCGGCCGCCAGCTCGGTAGGCACATCGCCCGCCTTGGCGCGGCTGCGGGTGAGCGGCGCCATGACGATGCGATTCTGCAATTGCACTGCGCCCAGTTGCACGGGCTTGAAGAGGTCACTGTGAAGGTGCGCATTGGCGTTGGTCATGCTGATCCTTTCTTGTTGGCATTGATTGGAATGAACTGCGTCGACCTTGCTACCGACCACGGCGGGTGCGGCCGTGTTCCGGAAAAAGATCCCCAGTCTATTCGGGAACGTACGACGCTGCAGGCGGTCGAGGCGGCCTTGCCGGGCGGCAATGTTCAGGGTGTGATCCGGTCCAGCCAAGGCCCCACGCGAGACCTGGCCTCCTCGCGCGCAGCGCGGTTGGCCTGGATCGACTGGCGCACGCGGCCCGGATCGTCGAAGTCATGCGTGGCGCCGGTATAGACGGTGACCATCGGCGGTGGCGCCTGGCGTACGGGAATTGCCTGGCGCAACACGCGCTGGCAGGTTGCCGGCGAAACTTCCTCGTCGGCGCTGCCCAGCAGGACCTGTACGGGTTTGTCCAGCTCAGGGTGGGAAGACAGCAGTGCCTGCTTGCCGCAGCCCGGATAGAACACCAGCGCGGCCGCGAAAGAGGGTGAATCGCCTGATGGCCTTGCCGCCTGGCGCTGCATCACGTTCAGTGCAGTGCTGGCGCCATTGGACCAGCCTTGCAGCATGATGTGGCGGACATCGACTTCGCTGCGCGTGGCCAGCCATTGCAGTGCGCCCTCGGCATCAAGCGGACGCACGGTCAGTTCATTGGTGGCCGCGCGCTCGGGCGAGCCGTGCGTGTAGCGGCCAAAGCCATGGGCCACGCCGCGCGGACCGAAGCTGTCCACCAGCAGGACCACGTAGCCGCGTGCCAGCCAGTAGCGCGTCCAGTCCAGATGGCGTGCGGAGAGTGTACCGGCATCGCAGGGGGAGGGAATGGCCGGGCCGACCTGCGTGCAGGTGCCATTGATGCGCGCCGAGTAGAGCCCGGCGCGGCCGTGCAGCAGGATGATGGCCGGATGCGGCCCGGCGCCGAAGGGATCGTAGAGATAGCCGGTCAGGGTGGTTTTGCCGTCAGATGAAGGAAAACGCACGGTCTGTGCGGGCGGCATCGGCGCGTCTTGCGCCATGGCCGCGTCCGGCAGGATCAGTGCGGCCCCGCCCAGCACCCGTAAAAAGATGAAAAAAAACCACCGCAGCACGAGGTGCTGCGGTGGTCTTCCTGCGTTCAGCCAGGTCTGCGGCAGGAGGGCGGTCATGGCATGGCCTGTTGCGTCCCCGAGCCGCAAGCCCATCAGCCGCGTGCCGCCTTGGCGCGCGCCTGGTTGAGCAGCCAGGTGGTCAGCAGCGGCACCGGGCGGCCGGTGGCACCCTTGGCTGCGCCGCTCTTCCAGGCGGTGCCGGCGATGTCCAGGTGGGCCCAGGTGTACTTGCGGGTGAAGCGTTCCAGGAAGCAGGCTGCCGTCACGCTGCCGCCGGGCTGGCCGCCGATGTTGGCGATGTCGGCAAAGTTGGACTTCAACTGCTCCTGGTAGGCGTCCTGGATCGGCATGCGCCAGGCGGTGTCGCCGCTTTCCTTGCCGGCCGCCAGCAGGGCGTTGGCCAGCTGGTCGTGGGTGTCATCCTCGCGGGTGAACAGGCCCGTGTTGTGATGGCCCAAGGCCACCACGCAGGCGCCGGTCAGGGTGGCGATATCGACCACTGCGGCCGGCTTGAAACGCTCCACGTAGGTCAGCGCGTCGCACAGGATCAGACGGCCTTCGGCGTCGGTATTGAGGACTTCGATGGTCTGTCCGGACATCGAGGTGACGATGTCGCCCGGCTTGGTGGCACGGCCCGAAGGCATGTTTTCGCAGGTCGGGATGACGCCGATGACGTTCAACTTCAGGCCCAGTTCGGCGACGGTACGGAAGGTGCCCAGCACCGAGGCGGCGCCGCACATGTCGTACTTCATCTCGTCCATGTTCAGGCCCGGCTTGAGCGAGATGCCGCCGGTGTCGAAGGTGATGCCCTTGCCCACCAGCACCACCGGCGCATCCTTGGCCTTGCCGCCCAGGTGCTTCAAGACGATGAACTTGGGCGGCTGGTCGCTGCCATGGGTGACCGACAGGAAGCTGCCCATCTTGAGCGCTTCGAGCTGCTTGCGTTCCAGCACTTCCACGCCCAGCTTGAATTCCTTGGCCAGTTTCTTGGCGGTAGTGGCCAGGTAGGTCGGGGTGCAGACGTTGCCCGGCAGGTTGCCCAGTTCCTTGGTCAGGGCCATGCCGTTGGCCAGCGCCACGGCTTCGCCCAGGGCGGCCTTGGCGGCGGCGCCTTGTTCGGCGGCCACCAGCAGGGTGATCTTTTTGACGCCGGTGGGGGCCGGGTCCTTCTTGCTCTTCATCGTGTCGGAACGATAGGCGGCGTCACGGCCGGCCAGCACCACGGTGCGGATGGCCCAGTCCAGGCCACGACCCTTGATGCCATCGAAGGGCAGGGCCAGGGCGGCGTCGTCACAGCCCAGGGTGGCCAGTGCGCGCACCAGGCCGGCGCTGGCGGCGGCAAAGTTCTTGTCAGCGGCCTCGTCTTCGTTACCCAGGCCCAGCAGCACGATGCGTTCGGCGGCGATGCCGGTGACGCCGCGCAGCAGCAGGGTCGAGCCAGGCTTGCCGGAAATGTCGCCCGACTTCAGCGCGGCGCTGATGGCGCCCAGCTTGTCGAGGGCGCCGGCGGCCTTGGACAGCTTGCGGTTTTCATAGATGCCAACGACCAGTGCGCCGGTCTTTACGCCCGTCAAGGCGTTTTTTGCGTCCAATGTTTTTGTGCTAAAGTCCATCGTTCGTCCTTTATATGAATTACTTGGCGATTATAGAGCCCATTTCGTCGCGACGCGCGCATGAGTTCTCCCAGGTAAGCCAGCTTCGGACACGATGCCGGGCGCCGGACATCCGCGCAGGCCATCCGTTAATGACCCCGACACCAGAAACCAAGCCAGCCTTCCCATGATTTTCCAACGCGCCCTCAGACGCGAACTGACCAGCACCGCAGGTGGGGTCTTCACTACCCTGTTCACCATCACGCTGACGGTGATGCTCATCAAGATCCTCGGCCAGGCCGCGGGCGGCCAGGTGGCGTCGCAAGACGTGCTGGCCCTGATCGGCTTCCAGTCGCTGAACTACATGCCCATCATCCTGATCCTCACCGGCTTCATTTCGGTGCTGCTGGTGATGACACGCAGCTACCAGGATTCCGAAATCGTGGTCTGGTTCGCCTGCGGCATGTCGCTCACCCGCTGGATCGCCCCGGTACTGCGCTTCGGCTGGCCCATCGTGGCCCTGGTGGGCGTGCTGTCCTTCGTGGTTACGCCCTGGGCCAATGAACAGAGCAGCGAATACCGCAGCCGTTTCGAGCAGCGCGAGGACATTGCCCGCGTCTCCCCGGGCAAGTTCCAGGAGTCGGCGGCGGCCAACCGGATCTTCTTCGTCGAGGGTATTTCCGGCGATGCCTCCAAGGTACGCAACATCTTCGTCAACACCATCAATTCCGACGGCAAGAACAGCGTGGTGGTCGCCAAGGAAGGTGAAACCACGGTCGATGCCGATGGCGAGAAATTCGTGGTCATGAACAAGGGCCGCCGCTACGATGGCTCGCCCAGCCTGCCCGATTTCCAGATCGTCGATTTCGAGCGCTATGGCCTGCTCATCGGCAACCAGTCGCAGACCGCAGCCGGTGAGCGTTCGGCGCGCGCGCTGCAGATGGTCGAACTGCTGGCCAAGCAGGACGGCTTTGCCCGCGGCGAACTGCTCTGGCGCATCGCGCTGCCGCTCATGTCGCTGGCGCTCATGCTACTGGCCATTCCGCTGTCCTTCGTGAACCCGCGCGCGGGCCGCTCGCTGGGGCTGCTGGTGGCCTTGCTGCTGTTCGTGGTGTACAGCAACACGGTCAGCGTGTTCCAGGCCTCGGTAGCGCAGCAGCGCATGAGTTTCATGATGGCCTGGTGGCCGGTGCACGTGATCGTGGCGCTGCTGGTGGTGGGCATGTTCGCCCTGCGCCTGAACATCAACCATCCCTACCACCCATCCCGGTTGTGGAGCCGCGTGCGCCGCGCCATGACGTTCCAGCGCGAGGCCTGAGATGAGAGTCATCCAACGTTACTTCACCTCCGAGATCACCCGCTCGGTGCTCTTCGCGCTGGCGGCCTTCCTGGCGCTGTTCGCCTTCTTCGAAATGATGGGCCAGCTGGAACAGGTCGGCCGCAATGGCTACAAGCTGCAGCAGGCGGTGTTCTATGTGCTCATGGGTTTGCCCGGCAATGTCTATGAACTCATGCCCACGGCGGTGCTGATCGGCACCATCTACACCCTTTCGCAGCTGGCGGCACGCTCGGAATTCACCATCATGCGCGTCTCCAGCATGTCTACCGGCATGGCGGCCAAGGTGCTCTTGCGCATCGGAGTGGGCTTTGCGGTGCTCACCATCGTGTTTGGCGAGCTGATCGCGCCCAAGGCCTCGGAATGGGCGGAAAAGCTCAAGCTGCAGGCGCAGGGGGCGTCGATGTCCTCGCAGTTCCGCTCGGGCATGTGGGCCAAGGACGTGATCAAGGACAAGGGGCTGGAAGGCAATGTTACCGGCAGCCGTTTCATCAACATCCAGACCGTGCAGCCGGATGGCCGCATCGAAGGTGTCAAGCTCTATGAGCTCGATACCGATTTCCACATGGCGCGCATGGTCACGGCCAAGGATGGCATGTACGAGGGCAACCACCAGTGGGTGCTCAACCAGGTGGTGCAGTCGGACTTTACCGGCGGCGGCAACCGCAAGATCACCGAACCGGTCAAGACCGTCAAGATCCCCCAGATGAAGCTGGTCTCGGAGGTGACACCGGAAATCCTGTCGGTGCTCTTCGCCGACCCGGACCGCATGTCGGCCTATGACCTGCTGGCCTATACCAAGCACCTGGAGGCCAACAACCAGCGCACCGACCGCTACGAGATCGCGTTCTGGAAGAAGATCGTCTATCCGCTGTCGATCTTCGTGATGCTGGCGCTGGCCTTGCCGTTTGCCTACCTGCATTTCCGCGCCGGGGGTGTGAGCCTGAAGATTTTCACCGGCATCATGATCGGCGTGTGCTTCCAGCTCATCAATAGCCTGTTCTCCCACCTGGGCCTGCTCAATACCTGGCCGGCCTTCATGACGGCGGCCTTGCCCAGCCTGCTGTTCATGGCGCTGGCCA
The DNA here is from genome assembly GCF_009668275.1 of Herbaspirillum sp. CAH-3. Lineage (NCBI taxonomy): Bacteria > Pseudomonadati > Pseudomonadota > Betaproteobacteria > Burkholderiales > Oxalobacteraceae > Herbaspirillum > Herbaspirillum sp. CAH-3. The sequence goes on from NZ_VSWE01000017.1 coordinate 88,328, forward strand.
TTGGCGCGCTGTGGTGGGTGGAGCGGACCTGAGTCCGTCCCGTAATCTCGAATATTTAGCCTGAAAGACTGTTGCACATCATGAGCCAAGCCACCTCCCAAAGCCTGATCCTGTTCGCCCACGGCGCTCGTGACCCCGCCTGGGCGGCGCCCTTCGAGCGCCTGCGCGCGCTCACGCAGGCGGCCATGCCGGGGACCAGCGTGGAGCTTGCCTTCCTGGAGCTGATGCAGCCGGACCTGCCGACCGTGGCGGCGCGGCAGATTGCCGCCGGCAGTCGGCGCGTGACCGTCATTCCGGTGTTCCTGGGGCAGGGCGGGCACGTGCGCCGTGACCTGCCGGAATTGCTGGAGCAACTGCGCCAGGCGCATCCAGGCGTGGAAGTGCGCACCGTCGCTGCGGTGGGCGAGGATGAGGCAGTGTTGCAGGCGATTGCCGCTTATTGCGTGGGGACGGCCAATAGCTGATCCTGCCATCGGCACTACTGGAGATGAGGATGGCCGGAAAAACGGGCCATCTGCTTTTTGGGGGAGGGCTTGAGCCCTTCAGAACAGGCGGGCGCCGTTGGGTACGGCCTGGTCCGGCTTGAATAGCACTACCTCGCCCTGGGCATCCGGAAAGCCCAGCGTGAGCACTTCCGACATGAACTTGCCGATCTGGCGCGGCGGAAAATTCACGACAGCCGCCACCTGGCGACCGACCAGCTGCTCCAGCGTGTAGTGGGTAGTGATCTGGGCGCTGCTCTGGCGCACACCGATGCCCGGACCGAAATCGATCTTCAGTTTGAACGCAGGCTTGCGGGCTTCAGGGAAGGCATCGGCGGCGATGATGGTGCCGATACGGATATCGACCTTGAGGAAGGCCTCGAAATCGATGGGATCGGCCGCAGGGGCCGCAGCGTCGTGGAGCAGGTGCATGGGCGTCAGTCCCGATCCGCCAGCGCCGGCCCGATCATCACCAGTACCGGCCCGCTGCAGGCCTGCAGCCCGGCTTCCAGCCCTGCCAGTTGCAGATGGTAGATGTGCTGGTCAGGGCGGCTGCAGTTCTCCACCACCACCACCGGCGTATCAGGCGCATGGCCTAGCGCCAGCAAGCGTTGTGCGGTGGCCGTGGCTTCGCGTCCGCCCATGTACTGGACCAGCGTATCGCCATTGGGCATACGGACTTCATCCGGCTCATCCACGCCCGTGCTGGAGGTGAACAGCGAGACGCTGCGCGCAATCCCCCGGCGCGTGAGCGGCCGCTTGGCGGCCGAGGCGGCAGCCAGCGCGGCAGTAATGCCGGGGACGATTTCGTAAGGGATATGGTTGGCTTCGAGTGCCCGCATCTCTTCATCGGCACGGCCGAAGAGCATGGGGTCGCCGCCTTTCAAGCGCACCACGCGGCGATACTGCTGCGCGGCCTCGACCAGCTTCTGGTTGATGACCGGCTGGGCCGTGGAGCGCTGGCCGCTGCGCTTGCCGACCGACACCTGCACGGCTTGCGGGCACAGGGCCAGGATCTCTTCGGTAACCAGGGCGTCGTGCAGCACGATGTCGGCTTGCGCCAGCAGGCGTGCGGCGCGTACCGTCAACAGGTCAGCGGCCCCGGGGCCGGAGCCGATCAGCCACACCATGCCCGGGGTTTCCGGGCTGGGGGCGGGTGAATCGGAAGAAGGGGAAGTCGCTGCCTGTTGGGTGGCCATGGCCTGGTCGAAGAGACGATTGCGGATCGAAGGAAATTCAGTCGATCCGAATCATACCAGCGGCCACCGTCTGGTGGCTCACTTCGTCGATCAGGATGAAGGCGCCGGTGGCGCGGATGTTCTGGTAGGCATCGGCCGCGATGGGCTGCTGCACGTTCACGCTGATGCGGGCGATGTCGTTGAGCTTGAGCGTGTCGGCGGGACGGCGTTCCTGGGTGTTGATGTCCAGGAGCGTATCGACCTTGGCCACGCGCGCTGCCACCTGCTTGGTGGTGTGCTTGAGCCAGTACTTGCGGCGCAGGTCCAGCGGTTCTTCGGAGAGCCAGCACACATCGGCGTTGACGGTCTTCAGGATGGTGGAGGGTTGTGCCTCGGCTGCCAGCAGGTCGCCGCGCGAGATGTCCAGGTATTCGTCCAGCAGGAGGGTCACCGACTGGCCGGCCGTGGCCGATTCCAGCGAACCATCCAGGGTCTGGATATCCTTGACGGTAGCGCTCTGGCCGCTGGGCAGCACCACCAGCTTGTCACCCTTGGCCACCTTGCCGGCCTCGATGCGGCCCATGTAGCCACGGAAGTCATTGGCTTCATGACCGTTGTGGCGTGCCACCAGCTGGACCGGGAAACGGAAGGCCTCCTCGTGCGCATCTTCATACACCGACAGCGATTCGAGCAGCGTGATCAGCGTCGGACCCTGGTACCAGGCCATGCGTGCGCTGGCTTCCACCACATTGTCGCCGGCCAGGGCAGACAGCGGGATGGCGTGCACGTCCTTCAGCCCCAGTTGCTGCGCGAACTGCTGGTAAGCCCCGACGATGCGGTCGTAGACGGTCTGGTCGTAATCCACCAGGTCCATCTTGTTGACGGCCACGATCACGTGCTGGATCTGCAGCAGGTGGGCGATGGTGGAGTGGCGCTTGGTCTGGGTCAGCAGTTCCACGCTGCCATCGTCGCCCAATTTCACCTTGGACACGTCCACCAGGATGATGACGGCGTCAGCAGTCGAGGCACCGGTGACCATGTTGCGGGTGTACTGCTCATGGCCCGGGGTGTCGGCGATGATGAACTTGCGCTTGGGCGTGGCGAAGTAGCGATAGGCCACGTCGATGGTGATGCCTTGCTCGCGCTCGGCTTCCAGGCCATCGGTGAGCAGCGACAGGTCCACGGTATCGCCCACGGTGCGCTTGTGCTTGGCGCGCGAGATGGCGTCGAGCTGGTCGGCGAAGATGCCCTTGCTGTCGAACAGCAGGCGGCCGATCAGGGTGCTCTTGCCATCGTCCACGGAACCGGCGGTGATGAAGCGCAGCAGGCCGCGTTCGTGCGATTGTGCGGAGGCCTGGGCCAGTTGTGCTTGGGTTGCGGCGGCGTTCATCAGAAATATCCTTCCTTCTTGCGTTTTTCCATCGAGGCTTCGGACGTCTGGTCGTCCATGCGGGTCGCGCCGCGCTCGGTAATCTGGGTCACTGCGGTCTCGGCGATGATGGCTTCCACGGAAGCGGCATCGGAAGACACCGGGCAGGTGCAGGAAATGTCGCCCACGGTACGGAAGCGGACGACCTGCTTTTCCACGGTCTCGCCTTCGCGGGCCGGGGTGAGGTCGGTCAGCGGCACCAGGAGGCCATTGCGCGGGATCACCTCGCGCTCATGGGCGAAGTAGATCGAGGGCAGGGCCAGCTTTTCGCGGGCGATGTATTGCCAGACGTCCAGTTCGGTCCAGTTCGAGATGGGGAAGACGCGCATGTTCTCGCCCGGATGCACGCGGGTGTTATACAGGTCCCACAGCTCGGGGCGCTGGGCCTTGGGATTCCATTGGCCGAATTCGTCGCGGAAGGAGAAGATGCGCTCCTTGGCGCGGGCCTTTTCTTCGTCGCGGCGCGCGCCGCCGATACAGGCGTCGAACTTGAATTCCTCGATGGTTTCCAGCAGCGTCACGGCTTGCGCGGCATTGCGCGAATCGGTTTGCGGATTGCGCAGGCGCACGGTGCCACGCTTGATCGAATCTTCCACCGAACGCACCACCAGGCGCTCGCCCAGTTCGGCGGCGCGGCGGTCACGGAATTCGATGACTTCCGGGAAGTTGTGGCCGGTGTCGATGTGCACCAGCGGGAAGGGGAACTTGCCGGGGCGGAAGGCCTTCTCGGCGATGCGCAGCAGCACCACCGAGTCCTTGCCGCCGGAGAACAGCAGCGCCGGGTTGCTGCACTCGGCAGCGACCTCGCGCATGATGTGGATGGCTTCCGATTCCAGCCAGTCGAGGTGACGGTTGCTGGCGTTGTCCAAAAAGAGGGTGTCTACCGCAGTGTTCATGCCGGACCTTCCGATGCTTTGCTTGTTGTTGCCTTGATTGAATTCTGGTTCAGCTCGCCGCATGCGCCTTGATGCGCACCAGCTTGCCGTCGACCACGTGCAGGCCGCATTCCTTGGAGTCGGGGTTCTCCCACCACCAGCGGCCGGCGCGGATGTCTTCACCTGGCTGGATGGCCCGGGTACAGGGCTCGCAGCCGATGGACGGGTAACCCTGGTCGTGCAGCGGGTTGTAGGGCACGTCATTGGCGCGAATGTAGTCCCAGACGTCCTGTTCGGACCAGTCGGCCAGGGGGTTGAACTTCTCCATGCCGTGGGCTTCGTCACGTTCCTGCACGTGCAGCTCGGCCCGCGTGACCGATTGTGCGCGGCGCTGGCCGGTCACCCAGGAGGCCTTGCCCTGCAGGGCGCGATTGAGCGGCTCCATCTTGCGGATGTGGCAGCACTCCTTGCGCAGTTCCACGCTGTCGTAGAAGGCGTTGGCGCCGTTCTTCTGCACGTAAGCCTCGACCGCCTCAGGCCGGGGACGGTAGGGTGCGACGTCGTAATCGTAGGTCTCGCGGATGCGGTCGATCATGCCGACGGTTTCCTTGTGCAGGCGACCGGTTTCCAGCGTGAAGATGCTGATGCGATCCTGCAGCTTGCCGCGCAGGATCAGGTCGGTCAGCACCATGTCCTCCGCGGCCAGGCTGGAGGCCAGCGCCGCCGGGGCGTACTCGGCGGCGATGCGTTCCAGGGTGGCCTGGGTCTTGGCGATGAGTTCTTGCAAGCCTGGGTTGGCCATGGGCTGTCCTTCCTTCTTCACAATGGCCGTTCAGTCAGCGGCCTGCACGGTGTCGCGCTTGACGCGGCGGAACAGCGGGTTCTTCTCGTCCCAGGAGGTCTGGTACTTCTCGGAGAAGTCGGTCAGGCCCTTGACGGCATCGTGGATGTTCTTGTCGGCACGCACGGCGAAGGCGTCAAAGCCCACGCGCTGCATGTAGAACAGCTGGTCGCGCAGCACGTCGCCGATGGCACGCAGCTCACCGGTATAGCCCAGGCGGGCACGCAGGTTGTAGGCGATGGAATAGCCACGGCCATCGGCGAACTTGGGGAAGTCCACGGCGACGACCTTGAAGCTGTCCAGCTGGCCCTTCAGTTCTTCCGGACGTTCGTCGCTGGCCAGCCACACGCCGATCTCGGCGCGCGCCTTCAGGGCCTCGCCCTGTGCCTGCCACACCTTCAGCGGCACGATCACGCGGCCTTGCGGCACGGTCACGGTCTCTGCGGTCTCGCCTTCAGCCAGGCGCAGGACGGTCCAGTCGTCGCTCACGACGGTCTTGTTCTTGATGATTTCAGGCATTTGCGTCCTCTCCTGCGACATACTCGGCCGAACGGATCGGCGTTGCGTAAACGAATTCCTTGAACGGGGTCACACCGATGCGGCGCACGGTGTCGATGAAGCGTTCTTCCTCGGTGCGCTGCTTGACATACACCTGCAGCAGGCGGTCGATCACGGTGGGCATCTGGGTGGCCGAGAACGAGGGGCCGATGATCTTGCCGATCGAGGACTCGTTGCCCTGGGCACCGCCCAGCGACACCTGGTACCACTCGGAGCCATCCTTGTCCACGCCGAGGATGCCGATGTTGCCCACGTGATGGTGGCCGCAGGCGTTGATGCAACCGGAGATGTTCAGTTCGATGTCGCCGATGTCATGCTGGAAGTCGATGTTCTCGAATTTCTCGGCGATGGCCTGGGCGATCGGGATCGACTTGGCATTGGCCAGCGAGCAGAAGTCGCCGCCGGGGCAGCAGATGATGTCGGTCAAGAGGCCGATGTTGGGCGTAGCCAGGCCATGCGACTTGGCGGCCTTCCACAGCGCATACAGATCAGACTGCTTGACGTCGGCCAGCACCAGGTTCTGTTCGTGGGTCACGCGCAGTTCGCCGAAGCTGTACTGGTCGGCCAGGTCGGCCACGAAGTTCATCTGGTCGGCGGTGATGTCGCCCGGCGGCACGCCCGGTTTTTTGAGCGACAGCAGCACGGCTGCATAGCCGGCCTTCTTGTGCGCCTTGACGTTGCGCTTGATCCAGTTGGCGAAACCACGGTCTTCAGCCTTCAGGCGTTCATATTCCGCATCCACGGCCGGCAGGGTTTCGTAGGCCGGATCGGTGAAGAACTTGGCCACGCGCTGCAGTTCTTCTTCGGTCAGGGTGGAGGGGCCATCCTTGATGTCGGCCCATTCGGCTTCGACCTGGCGCGCGAACTCCTCGGGGCCGATGGCCTTGACCAGGATCTTGATGCGCGCCTTGTACATGTTGTCGCGGCGGCCGTGCTGGTTGTACACACGCAGGATCGCTTCCAGGTAGGACATGGCGTGCTTCCAGGGCAGGAAGTCACGGATCACGCTGCCCAGGATCGGGGTGCGGCCCATGCCGCCACCGACCAGCACACGGAAGCCGACTTCGCCAGCCTCGTTCTTGATGACATGCAGGCCGATGTCGTGCACGGCAGTGGCGGCACGGTCTTCGGCAGCGCCGCTGATGGCGATCTTGAACTTGCGTGGCAGGTAGGCGAACTCGGGGTGGAAGGTGCTCCACTCGCGGATCAGTTCGGCATAGGGACGCGGATCGACGATTTCATCGGCGGCCACGCCGGCCAGTTCGTCCGAGGTGGTATTGCGAATGCAGTTGCCGGAGGTCTGGATGGCGTGCATTTCCACGCTGGCCAGTTCGTCCAGGATATCGGGCGATTCTTCCAGCTTGATCCAGTTGAACTGGATGTTCTGGCGGGTGGTGAAGTGACCGTAGCCGCGGTCATACTTGACGGCGATCTCGGCGAACTTGCGCAGTTGATTGGAGGCCAGCATGCCGTAGGGAATGGCGATGCGCAGCATGTAGGCATGGCGTTGCAGGTAGAGCCCGTTCTGCAGGCGCAGGATGCGGAATTCGTCTTCGGCCAGTTCATCCGACAGGCGCCGACGCACCTGGTCCCGGTATTGTGCGACTCGCTCTTTGACGATCAGGTGATCGTATTGGTCATAGCGGTACATCTTGTCTTCCCTGTTAACGTCTTATGGGCGCCCGGATCAGGGTGCGCCCGATTGAAAATGAGCCTACCAAATCAGCTTGACTGCAACGCTCGTCAGCGTAATGGCCAGCAGGCCGCGCAAGAATTTCTCCGGCACCGCTCGCGCTGCGAGCGATCCGATGGTGATGCCCGGGACCGAACCCAGCAACAAGGTCGCCAGCAGTTCCCAATTGATCGAACCCAGCCACCAGTGGCCCAGTGCCGCAATGGCCGTCAGCGGTACGGCATAGGCGATGTCGGTGCCCGCAATTTCCGCCGGAGACAGGCGAGGATACAGCAACACGAGCAGGGTGGCGCCCACGGCACCGGCACCGATGGAAGAAATGGTCACCAGCGTGCCCAGCAGGGCACCTGCGGCGATGGTGGCGTTGGACAGCGTGGCACCTTGCAGCTGGCGCTGCGGATGGGCATTGAGCCAGGCTTGCATGCGCGCGCGAAACAGCAGGGCTATCACGGTCAGGAACACCGAGATCGCAATCGAGTAGCGGATGGTCAGGGCAATGCCGTCGCTGACGGCACCGAAATGCTTGAGCAGCAACGTGGTCACCAGTGCAGCGGGCAGGGCGCCGTAAGACAGGCGGCGCACCACGTCCCAGCGTACCGTGCCCTTGAAGCGGTGGGCCAGGGTGCCGGCGGTCTTGGTGGCAGAGGCGAACGCCAGGTCGGTGCCCACGGCCACCGAGGGATGAATGCCGAACAGCAAGGTCAACAGCGGTGTCATGAGCGAGCCGCCACCGACCCCGGTCAGTCCGACCAGCAGTCCTACGGCAAATCCGCTTACTACATAAGAAACAGTCATAACACCTCGCCCATTAGTCTGCGAATCGTAATAAACTTATGTTTCAAACCAAACTACATAGTATTTATTTGCTTATATACGCCTTTGGCATATGGAAATGCGCCAAACGAGGCAGGTAAGGCCAGTGAGGCCGGCAAGGCAGGCGCGGGACGCCGCCGTACCATGTAGAAGCGAAGGAATTCCCACATGAATCTTCATCAATTCCGTTTCGTTCGTGAAGCGGTACGGCAGAACTTCAACCTCACGGAGGCCGCCAAGGCCCTGTACACCTCGCAGCCAGGCGTTTCCAAGGCCATCATCGAGCTGGAGGAAGAACTGGGCGTGGACATCTTCACCCGCCACGGCAAGCGGATTCGCGGCCTGACCGAGCCGGGCAGGGCAGTGCTGCGCTCGGTGGAGCTGATCATGCAGGAAGTGGATGGCTTGAAGCGCATCGGCAAGGAATTCGCTGCCCACGACAGCGGCAGTTTCACCATCGCCACCACCCACACCCAGGCGCGCTATGCGCTGCCCAAGGTGGTGCAGGCGTTCACCCAGAAGTATCCGAAAGTGCATCTTTCTTTACTCCAGGGCAACCCCAAGCAGATCACCGAGATGGTGCGCAACGACCAGGCGGACATTGCCATTGCCACCGAGGCACTGGCCTCAGGCGAGGGCCTGGTCTCGCTGCCTTGCTACCAGTGGGAGCACGTGGTGGTGGTGCCGCCGGATCACCCCTTGCTGCAGTCCAAGAGCCTCACGCTCGAAGAGATCGCCGGCAATCCGCTCATTACCTATGATTCCGCCTTCAGCGGCCGCAGCAAGATCGATCACGCCTTCTCGCTGCGCCACCTGAAGCCGGACGTGGTGCTCGAGGCCATCGACGCCGACGTCATCAAGACCTATGTGGAGCTGGGCATGGGCGTGGGCATCATTGCCGGCATCGCCTTCGATGCCGAGCGTGACCGTGGCCTGCGCGCCATTCCGGCCGGCCACCTGTTCGGCACCAATGTCTCGCGCGTGGCCTTGAAGCAAGGCGCTTATTTGCGGGGATATGTCTATACCTTCATCGAATTGCTGGCCCCGACCCTCAATCGCAAGCTCATTGCGCAGGTCATGGAAGGCGAGAAGGACATGTATGAACTTTAAGTCCCGGCGCCGGGCACCACGCCAGGCCTGAAGCAAAACGGCCGGATCCTTGCAGATCCGGCCGTTTGCATTTGCAGCTGTTGGCGCGAGCCTTATGCCACTGCCGTGCGCTCCAGGTCGCGGCAGCCATCGAGCAGGAAGGACAAGCCCACCACCAGCACCAGTTCACCTTCGGCCGAACGGGCCGTGCCGGTGATGCCGGCGGTGTGGATGGCGGTCAGCGGCTTGATCACCAGGTCGGCCGTGCCTTCCACCGATTCCACGCCCAGGATGTAGGGGTGCGGAACCGCCATGACGATACCCACGCGCTCATTGCCCGGCTCGTAGCCCAGTACGCCGGCCAGCGAATTGACCGGCAGTGGCCGGCCCTGGTCGCGCAGCACCGGGGCGCCGCCGACTTCGTCGAAGGTCTCGGGCAGTTCGACCACGCGCTCCACCACCGCCATGGGCAGGGCCAACGGGGCACCGGCACAGCGCACCAGCATGGTCGGGATGATCGACAGTTCGATGGGCAGGCGGATCGAGAACTTGGTCCCCTTGCCAATCGTGGATTCGATGCGGATGGTGCCGCGATGCTTTTCCACCGCCGTCTTGACCACGTCCATGCCCACGCCGCGTCCCGAGACGCTGGAAGCCACTTCCTTGGTCGAGAATCCGGGCAGGAACACCAGCTGCAAGGCTTCATCTGCGGTCAGCGCCTGGTGCTCGTTGATCAGGCCCTTGGCCAGCGCCTTGCTGCGCAGCATGTCAGGGTCCATGCCCTTGCCGTCATCGAAGACTTCGATCATCACGCTGCTGCCGGCCTGCCAGGCGTTGAGCGAGATGGTGGCCTTGTTGGGCTTGCCGGCGGCGGCGCGGTCCACTTCGATACCGTGGTCCAGCGAGTTGCGCAGCATGTGCACCAGCGGGTCGTAGAGGCTGTCCACCACCACACGGTCGACTTCGGTTTCGGCACCGGTGATGACCAGGTCCACGTCCTTGCCCAGGTCCTTGGCCAGTTCGCGCACCAGTCGGGGGAATTTCTGGAACAGGCGGCCCACCGGCTGCATGCGCGTGGACAGCGTGGCGCGTTGCAGTTCGCTGGAGTAGCGCGAGGCGCGGCCCAGGGTTTCGGCCAGGGTCGACATCAGTGCTGCCGCAGTCCCTTCGAACTTGAACTGCTGCAGCTTTTCCAGCAGCACGGCCGCCTGGTTGGCGGCCTGCACCGATTCGCCGGCCACTTCCAGCAGGGCGTCCAGCTTGACGGCATCGATACGGATGCTTTCTTCCTTGGCCCCGCCAGGGGAGTCGGTGGCGCGGCGATTCTGCTGGACCGGGGCGGCGGCCTTGGGCTCGCCATCGGCGGCAGCGGCCGGAGCGGCAGCGGGCGCCGCCGCAGGCGCGGCCGGGGCAGCGCTGGCGCTGCTCTCGGCGGCAGCCGGTGCAGCCACGGCAGCACCGGGCACCAGCGCCTGATACAGCGCGGGCCAGTCCAGTTCGCCATTCTTCATCACGCTGGCACTGCCATCGACGCTGGCTGCTGCAGCGGGGGCTGCTGCCACCGGCGCGGCCGCGGGTGCCGCTGCCGCCGGGGCAGGTGCAGCCGCGGCGGGTGCCGGCGCTTCGCTCTTGCCTTCGATGGCCTGGGTCAGGATGTCTTTCAGTTCCGCCGGCATCGAGGCCAGGCTGTCGGGCGCGGCGCCGTTGGACAATTCGTTCAACTGGTCGGCCACGAAGCCGCTGGCCTGCAGCGCAGCTTCGATGGCCAGCGGCGTGACCGGGGCCTTGCCGGTGCGCAGCGCATCGAACAGGTTTTCGGTCAGGTGGCAGGCCGACACCATGGCCGGCAGGTTCACGAACCCGGCGCCACCCTTGATGGTGTGGAATGCGCGGAAGACCGCGTTGAGGATTTCAAGGTCATCAGGATGTCGTTCCAGCGTCAGCAGGTGCTCTTCCACGTTGGTGGCGAGCTCCAACGCTTCAACGACAAAATCCTTGAGCATTTCGTCATCCATTAGAACCCCAGGCTATCGAGTAAGTCGTCCACATCGTCCTGACCCATGGCCGTGCCGCCGACGGAAGGGCCATTCATCAGGGTGACCGGTTTGTCGGCATCGATCTGTGCCTTGACTTCCGGCGGTGCATTGTCGCGCAGCAACTGCGCCAGTTCACGCTCGGCACTGGCGGTAATGGCCACGATCTTCTTGATCAGCTGGCCGGTGATGTCCTGGAAATCCTGGGCCATCATGATTTCCAGCATGCGTGCCTTTTCGGCTTCGGTCGATTCCAGCACCGCGTTGGAAAACTGCTGCGAGTCGCCGGCCAGCGCCTTGAATTCGTCGATGCTCATCTGGCCGGCATAGAGCTTGGTCCAGCGGGCGTTGATGTCCTTGGCTTGTTCCTGCAGGCGGTCCTGGGCAGGCATGCCCGAATCCAGGGCATTGAGCACCTTGTTGGCGGCCTGCTCGGTGAGGGTGGCGATGTGTTCCAGGCGGCTCTGGGCGTCCCCGATCTGTTCGGCCACGTCGGTGAGCGAACGATCGTAGCCCAGCTCGCGCATGGAGTCGTGCAGCAGGCGCACGATACCGCCCAGGCGTTCATACATGGGCTTGTCGCTCTGGTCCTCCTGCTCGCCCGCAGCCGCTTCGTCGGTGCCGGCGGCGGTGGCCGCAGCAGCCGGCTCGGCGGTCATGCCCGGTAGCGTCTGCGAGGAAATTTCGTCAAACAATGCTTCCAGATCAACGTCGTCGCTCATGATTACTGATTCTCCCAACAAAGGTGTGCGCTCGTCGGCGCACTGCTGTGCAAAGTTGCCCGTAGGCGGATCTAATGCGTCGTTCCGGGAGGCACAGCCACCACCACTTCCCCGATATCAGACTGATATCGGCAGCCAGAGGCAGTCTCTGAAGGCCCGCAGACCACGACAACGTTCAGGATGACAGGTGAGGCCGGCCGACCACGCAAGGGTCCCCCGGTCGACGATGCCATGGCGCCGAGTATAGGACCGCTTGCCGCTATCTCATCGGCCAAACAGCGAGTGAAATCCCCCATTTGTTTCCATTTTTCCGCCCCGGCACAGGATGGAAACCACGGTTCAAATGTTTTTCGATAAAAAAATCGAATTTGTTCTATATAAAAGCACTGAGGATGAATTCTATCCGTCTTTTTCCTGAAAGCAATTGCGGCTATCCCGCTTGTGCTGATTTACATCATCCGGGGCGTTCGGCTTGTGGCCGCTACGCTGCACGCCTACAATGGCGCGTTTTTGGTGCCCGCCGGCGTGTCCTCGCCGGCAGTTAAACGGGAAACACGCGCCAGTCCCCTGTGTAAAGCAGCAGGTCCGGCCAAGGTGTACTGCCCCCGCAACGGTAACCAGGTGCCGGCGACGATGCGCTGCGTCTCGCCGGCAAGACGCTCTTCCACGCCACTGTGTTTTTGCGCGAACCTTCACTTCGCCACATGGGAAGGCCGAGAGTCATGCCTGCAGTCCGGAGACCGGCCAGAACAGGAGGAGGCTGCACAGTCAACGCTGGTGCGGTTTTCCGTTGATTGCAGCCTGCGGGGAGGCAGGCTGCACCTATCTATTGCTTACATTTTCATGCATATCGCTTATTTCCAGGCCCGCTGCCGCGGTCCTCGCCCCCGTTTTGCCCTGCGTACCACCGGCGCGCTGGTCCTCTCGGTCGTCGCCGCCGCCAGCCAGGCTGCCGATGCCAATGTGCCCCTGTCGGCCGTGGTGGTGTCAGCCTCGCGCTTTCCCAATGACCCGGCATTTCCCCCGGTGGCGGCCACTGTCATCACTGCCGAGCAGATCCGCGATGCGGGTATCGACAACGCCAACGAAGCCATCCGCAAGCTGGGCGGCGTCTATGGGCGCCAGAGCCTGTCCGGCCCGCGCGACTTCCCGCTGGACCTGCGCGGCTTCGGGCCCAATGGCGACCAGAACATGGTGGTACTGGTCGATGGCGTGCGCATTTCCGAAAACGAATTGAGCACGCCCCTGTTGTCGGCCATTCCCATCGAGACCATCGAGCGCATCGAGATCGTGCGCGGCGGCAGCAGCGTGCTTTATGGCAGCGGCGCCACCGGCGGCACCATCCAGATCATCACGCGGCGCCCGCAGGCCAATGCGGTGCGCGGCACCGTCGTCGGCGAAGTCGGCAGCAATGGCCAACGCGCCGGCCGGGCAGCGGTATCGCGCGGCTGGGACAACATGTCCATCGACGCCAGCTATGCCAAGTCGCATGCCGACAACTGGCGCGACAACAGCAAGTCCAATCAGGAAAACCTCAGCACCACCGTGCAATGGTTCGCCAGCGACTGGCGCTTCGGCCTGCGCGCCAACCTCGCGCGCTCTGATTTCGGCCTGCCCGGCAGCCTTACGCAAGCCCAATACGAGGCCAATGCGCGCCAGACCAGCAAGCCGCTGGACCATGGCTCCTATGACAATGACAGCATCACTGCCTTCCTGGAGCGCCGCTTCGGCAGCTTCGACGTGGCAGCCGAGCTGTCGCATCGCGAGAAGATTTCGCGCTCCACCTATGTGAGCAGCGGCTCCACGGCGCAAGCCAACATCCGGACCACCCAGTTTTCGCCGCGCCTGCGCCATGTGATCGACAGCGGCGCGTGGAAGAACGAGGCCATTGCCGGGGTGGACCTGGCCGAATGGAGTTCGGCCACCAATGCCAGCTATGGCAACAGCGATGCCTCCCAGCATTCGAAGGCGCTGTACCTGCGCGATGAAATCGAGTTCGACCGCAACGCCCGCCTCGCGGGTGGCGTGCGCCGCGAGCAGTTCACCCAGCAGAGCGTTTCCGGCGCCTATGGCCGCAACAGCGCGGTCAACGCCTGGGACCTGCAGGCCAGCTATGCGCCGCTGCCGCTGCTGCGCGGTTTCGTCAAGACCGGCCAGAGTTACCGCCTGGCGACCGCCGACGAGAACGGCTTTACCGCCTTGCCCAGCGGCACGGTCCTCAAACCGCAGCGTTCGCATGACGTGGAACTGGGCGCGACCTTGGGCAATACGGCGCGCCAGGTGACGCTGCGCTGGTTCCGCCATCGCGTGCGCGACGAACTGTATTACGACCCGACCGCCAATGGCGGCTTCGGGGCCAACAGCAACCTGGCCCCGACCCGCCACCAGGGCGTGGAGCTGGAAGCGCGCGTGCAGCTGACCGAGACGCTCGGCTGGAATGCCACCTACCAGCACATCGACGCCCGTTTCGACCAGGGCGACAACAGCGGCAAGCAGCTGGCGCTGGTGCCGGCCAATACGCTGTCGACGCGCCTGAACTGGAAGTCGGGCCAGCAGAGTGCCGACGTGGGCGCACGCTGGGTGGACCGCCAGCGCATGGGCAACGACTTTGCCAACACCTGCGCGCGCATGCCGTCCTTCACGACCTTCGATGCCCGCTATGCGGTGCGGGTGAGCGCCTGGGAATTTGCCGTGACCGGCACCAACCTGGCCGACCGCAAGTATTACTCGCAGGCCTATGACTGCAGCGGCGGTTCGGTCTCCGGCATCTACCCGGAAGACGGACGGGCAGTAAAATTCACCGCCCGCTACGACTTCTGATCCTGACCTGACCCTGCCACCGATGCGACGTTACCTGCCCGTGCTGTGCACCTTGCTGCTGCTGTCCCTGCTGGCCTTGTCGGCGGCGGTGCTGTGCGGCAGCACGGGCTGTTTGCGTGTCTCGGCCTCGGCCGACAACGTGGCGCTGCTGCTGTCGCTGCGCGTGCCGCGCGCGCTGACTGCCTTTGCGGTGGGCGGCGCGCTGGCCTTGTCGGGGGCGCTGATGCAGGTGCTGTTGCGCAACCCGCTGGCCGATCCTTATGTGCTGGGGCTGTCCGGGGGATCGGCCGCCGGCGCCTTGCTGGCCATGCTGGCGGCACTGCGGCTGGGCTGGCCCTTGCAGGCGGTGACGGCGCCGGGCGCTCTGCTGGGCGCCGCGCTAGCCATGCTCCTGCTGTTCGGACTGGTGCGTTCCTCGCTGCGGCATCTGGCGATGTCGCCCTTGCTCTCCAGCCAGCGCCTGTTGTTGACCGGCGTGATGCTGGCTGCAGGGTTTGGCGCCGTCATTTCCCTGGCCTTGTCCATCGCACCGGATGCGCAGTTGCGCGGCATGGTGTTCTGGCTCATTGGCGACCTCGATGATGCACGGCTGCTGCCCTTGGCGGCGCTGGTGCTGCTGCTGGCGCTGCTGTGGAGCTGGCGCCATGCCGCTTCGCTGAACCTGCTCGCGCGCGGCGACGCTTTCGCGCAATTGCTGGGTGTGCCGGTGCGGCGGCTGCGGGTGATGCTGCTGTGCGTAGCGGCAGCCTGTACCGCCTGTGCAGTGGCCATGGCCGGGACCATCGGCTTTGTCGGGCTGGTAGTGCCGCATGGTCTGCGGCTGCTGCTGGGCAATGACCAGCGCCTGCTGTTGCCGGCGTGCGTGCTGGCAGGCGGGGCGATGCTGAGCCTGGCGGACCTGCTGGCGCGCACGGTGGTGGCGCCCATCCAGCTGCCGGTGGGCGTGATCACGGCGCTGGTGGGGGTACCTCTTTTCCTGTGGCTGCTGGCGAGGAGCCGCCTGTGATGCCATCTCCTCCTGTGCTCTTGCAGGCGCGCCAGCTGACCTTGCGCGCCGGGTCGCGGGCGCTTCTGCAAGGCTTGGACTGGCGTGTGCAGGCCGGGGAATTCTGGTGCGTGCTCGGGCGCAACGGCATCGGCAAGAGCACCCTGTTGCACGCGGTGGCCGGCTTGCATCCGTTTGAGGGTGAGGTGCTGCTGCAGGGGCAAGCCTTGTCGGCCTTCTCGCCTCTGCAACTGGCGCTGCGGCGCGGGCTGGTGCTGCAGCACCAGCAGGATGCGTTCTCCCTGCCGGTGCTGGAGGCCGTCATGGCGGGCCGCTTTGCCCATGGCGACGGTTGGGGTGGCCCCGGCGCCCACCTCGGCCTGGCGCGGCAAGCGCTGGAGCAGGTCGGCCTGGGCCATCTCGGCACACAGGATGTCCTGCGCCTCTCAGGCGGGGAACGTCAACGCGTGGCGCTGGCAACCTTGCTGGTGCAATCGCCGGCGCTGTACCTGCTGGACGAACCGACCTCCCATCAGGACATCGCCGCGCAGTTGCAAGTCATGCAATTGCTGGAAGGCCTGGCGCAGCAAGGCAAGGCGGTGGTGGCCAGTTGTCATGACATCAACCTGGCGCGGCGCTTTGCCTCTCATATCTTGCTGCTCGATGGCACGAGCGCTAACGCCGGCAATGTCGAAACCGTGATGCAGCCGGCTCTCCTCGCCGCGGCCTTCGGCTGTCGGTTTGAGCAGATCGGCAGCCAGCACGGGGTGGTCTTCGTGGCGAGGTAGGGCGCGCCGCAACGCCGCAGCATTTGTCATTTACTTCATGTTCTCACCGCGCGATATGTTGTATTTGTACAAAATGCCTCGAAAATTCAACGTCAATCTCTTTACTGATATTTACGTATTCTCATCTCCCGATATAATTGCCGCCGGGGAAAACCCTGAAGAAGTTCTGACAATTATCAAGGGAAATCAGGAATGAAAAAGAATATCGCAGCAGCAGTCGCAGCAATCGCAGCAATGATGGCCGCCGGTTCGGTGGCTGCCCAGACCGTCGACAGCGGTTTGTACATCGGCCTGGAAGGCGGCATCGCCTCCATCAGCGCCATCGCTACCCCGACCAATGGCGTGAAGACCTCCGAGACCAACGAAGCCGCGGCCCTGCGTGCACTGGTCGGTTATCAGATCAACAAGAACTTCGCGGTCGAACTGGGCTACTTCGCTACCGACGATTTCAAGCAGGATGGTACCAACCGCACCGGTACTGTGCGTTATAACGTCAAGGCTGATGTCAAGGGCGCGGATCTGTCCTTGATCTACAAGTTCACCGAATTCGTGCCGGGCCTGTACCTGAAGGCGGGTGCTACCCATTCCAAGGTCTCCCTGACACTGAACCAGCCGGCTGGCTCCTCCAGTGCGTCGCAGAGCGGTACCGGTTACCTGTTCGGCCTGGGCTATGAGTTCGCCGTGGCCCAGAGCGTCGGTATCAACGTCGGCTACACCCGCTTCGAAAAGCTGGGTGGCGAAAGCAACAACAAGATGAATCTGTACTCGGCTGGCGTGAAGTACAAGTTCTAAGATTGACCTGCAGTTTTGCGGGTCTTGAAATCCCTCCCTTGTGGAGGGATTTTTTTTGCCCGTGCAATTTGATGACGATCTGTTTTCCCGTTGCAGGTCGGGCAGGCTTTTCCCATTACGCCGCAGAGGGGAAAGTCAAACTTTCATCAAATCTAGAAAAGCTTCTGGAGTGACATCGAACTCCATCGACAAAGCAGCTGAACTTTGGTGTTGGACAGCCAGCGCAATCCTGATGCTCATTAATATCGCGCCCGCTTTCCGATGCCGCTGTCTGGGCCGGATGGCAATCTCCGCGCGGGCCGTTTGCCGTTGCGGGTCTGTCAAACATGCACTTACTTTGTCGGGGTAATGATGAAAAAAATCAAATTGCTGGTTTCCGGGACGATGCTGCTGGTGACCTCCGTCGCATCGGCGCAGGCGGTAAAGGCTGACCAGGGATTCTATGTGGGCCTGGAAGGTGGTGCCGCCACCTACGATATCGATATCGAACGCCACCATGATGTCCGCGAAAACAATGATGCCGGCATGGTACGGCTGGGCGTGGGTTATCAGTTCAATCCCAATTTTTCGGTGGAGGCTGGTTATTTCCGGATCGGGGATACGACGCTGGAATATCGCGACAGATATTCCCGGGAGTTTTACAGCGGCGATGTGAAGGGCTTCGATCTGCTGGCGACCTATAAATTCACCAGTGTGTTGCCGGGAGTGTATGTCAAGGGCGGGCTTACCTTGGCAACATTGACGGAGACTGGCTCCTATGAATTCAACGATGGCTACACGTCATCGGTCAGCCATGAGCGTGCAAGCCAATCGGGAGCTGGCTATCTGCTGGGGTTGGGCTACGAGTATGACGTGACCAAAAGCGTCAGCCTCAACGGCGGTTATACCCGCTACCAGAGCCTGGGCGGCAATTCCAAAGCTGACGTCAATCTGTTCAGCCTGGGCCTGAAATATCGCTTCTGAGTGCTTCATTCCGGCGCCACGCATCCCTCCTCGTGAGGGATGTTTTCATTGTGCGCGTGTTGCTTGCCGCGCCTGGTCCAACTTCCCGCACACTTCCTGGGCCGCCTCCAGTACCCGTGGCCCGGCGCGGTTCAGCCAATCCGCATTGACGGTATGGAGCTGCCCGTCGCGCACGGCACGCAGGCGTGGAAAGGCTTTCCAGCGCTCCAGCGGCTGGTCGCGCGCGTCGCCCGCCGTGAGGATCACTTGGGGATCCGCTGCCACGACCGCTTCCACACTGACCGTGGGCGCCAGTTGCGGCAGGTCGGCGAAGATGTTGCGGCCGCCGCACAGGCGCAGTACGGAGGAGACCATGTGCTGGCCGTTGAGCGTCATCAGCGGCTGGCTCCAGATCTGATAGAACACGCTCACCGGCGTACGGCCGCGATATTGCGTTTCCAGCTGCTGCCAACGCGCACGGAAGGCGGTCGCCGCTCCCTGCGCAGTGGCCTCGGTACCGGCCAACTGGCCGAGACGTTCCAGCGAAGAAGCGATCATGCCGAAATCGGCCGGCTGGCTCTCGAAGACGGGAATGCCCAGGCTGCGCAGGCGCGCCAGTTGCAGGGGTTTGTTGCCGCTGTGCCAGGCCACGATGAGATCGGGCTTGAGGCTGGCGATGCGCTCCAGGTCGAGCGCGTTGTAGCCGCCCAGGTTGGGCAGCCGCGCAGCTTGCGGGGGATAGTCGCTGTGATTGCTGGCGCCGACGATCTGTTCGCCCGCGCCGGCCGCGTACAGCAGTTCGGTGACATGCGGCGCCAGGCTGACGATGCGGCGCGCGGGCTGGGGCAGGGTGACGTTCTGGCCCAGGTCATCCTGGACGGTGATGCTCGCCTGGGCCGCGCCGGCGGCCAGCAGTCCGGTGAAGAACAGCAGCCTGGCCGCCAGCGCAGGCATGGATCAGATTTCCAGGTTGTCGATCAGGCGCGTGGCGCCCAGCTTGGCGGCCGACAGCACCACCAGCGGTGCGCCTTGCTCCATGTCCGCAGCCGACGGCGGCTGCAGGTCGATACGCTTGCGCACGGCCACGTAGTCCGGCTGCCAGCCACGGCCGGCCAGGCGTTCCATGGCCAGTTGCTCGACCAGGGCGACGTTGTGCTGGCCGCCGCGCACTTCGTTGGCGACGTCGTTGAGCACCTTGTAGAGCAGCGGCGCTTCGGCGCGTTCTTCCGCCGACAGGTAGCCGTTGCGCGAAGATAGCGCCAAGCCGTCTTCGGCGCGGTAGGTCTCGGCGCCGACGATTTCAGTGGGCAGGGCGAACTGGCGCGCCATGTTGCGAACGATCATGAGCTGCTGGTAATCCTTCTTGCCGAACACGGCCACGCGCGGTTGCACGCAGGAAAACAATTTCATCACCACGGTGGAGACGCCGGTGAAGAAGCCGGGGCGGAATTCGCCCTCCAGGATGTTGCCCAGGTCATTGGGCGGCTGCACGCGGTATTCCTGCGGTTCCGGGTACATGTCCTTTTCGGTCGGGGCGAAGAGCACATAGACGCCTTCCTTTTCCAGCTTCTCGACGTCGGCCTGGAAGGTACGGGGATACTTGTCGAAGTCCTCGTTGGGGCCGAATTGCAAGCGGTTCACGAAGATCGAGGCGACCACCGGGTCGCCATGGGTACGCGCCAGGCGCATCAGGGACAGATGGCCCTCGTGCAGGTTGCCCATGGTGGCCACGAAGGCGGTGCGCAACTGGCCGCGCAGGTGGTCGCGGAGTTCTTCGATGGAGGAAATGATTTTCATGCGGATTCTCTGGTTGCGGGCGGACCGTCGCGTGGCTTGTCGCTCAAGCCTGCGCGGCCCGGCCCCGGTTGCCGGTCGGCTGCGCCCGCTCAGCTGGGCGAGTACGACAGTCTGACATAGATGGGCGCGAAGGCTTCGGCCTGGGTGATTTCGATGAGCGTCTCCTTGGCCAGTTCAAGCAGGGCGATGAAGTTGACCACCACCACCGGTACCCCGCGCGAGGGATCGAAGAGGTCCGAGAACTCGACGAAACGCGCCGACTGCAGGCGCCGCAAGATGCCCGTCATGTGCTCGCGCACGGACAATTCTTCGCGGCTGATGTGGTGATGCTGGGTCAGCTTGGCGCGCTTCAAGATATCGGCCCAGACCGCCTTGAGGTCATCGATGTCAACCTCGGGCCAGCGCGTGACCACGGTCTGCTCGATGTGGACCTGGGTGCGCACGTAGTCGCGGCCGACCTGCGGCAACTGGTCCAGCTCCTGGGCGGCCAGCTTGATCTGTTCATATTCCAGCAGGCGGCGTACCAGCTCGGCGCGCGGATCTTCCGGCTCCTCGCCGGGCTCGGCCTTCTTGGCCGGCAGCAGCATGCGCGACTTGATTTCGATGAGCATGGCGGCCATCAGCAGGTACTCGGCGGCCAGTTCCAGGTTCTGCTTGCGGATCTGCTCGACGTACTCCAGGTATTGCGCGGTGACCTGCGCCAGCGGGATGTCGAGGATGTTGAAGTTCTGCTTGCGGATCAGGTAGAGCAGCAGGTCCAGCGGACCCTGGAAGGCTTCCAGGAAGACCTCCAGCGCATCCGGCGGGATGTAGAGGTCATTGGGCAGCTGGAACAGCGGTTCGCCGTACAGGCGCGCCAATGCCACGCCGTCGATCACGTCGGGCGTGGTGTCCTGCTGGCCTGCGGGGGTGATGTCGATGGCGTCGGCGCTGGGTTCCGCGCCGGGCTGGCCGGCGGGGTCGGCGCCACCTGCTTGAACCGTCATGCGAACAGCTTAGTGGCTCTGGTAGACGTAGGGCTGCTGGGCCACGCGCGAAGCCTTGTCACGGGCGGACTTGTCCAGGTCCAGCGGTTCCTTGTCCCACAGCAGGGCGCGGCCGGCGCGTTGGGACTCTTCCAGCTTCGGGTTCTTCGTCTTCAGTTCGTCGATGAACTGGGTGATTTCAGATACGTAGGTGGTCTTTTTTCCGAAGAGCATGATATTTTCAGGCCAAATGTTACACAGAAGCCGTATTTTACCTTGTCTTCATCAGGGATAATCAATTACCTATGCGTGAACCCATCTTCACCCGCCTGCGTCGCCACGCCGGTCATTTCGGCGCTTTGCTTGCTGCTTTGGCCCTGTTTGGCTGCGACCGCAACGGCAATCCCATCGAGGAGTTCGGTTTGGACAAGCTGCAAAAGGGTGTTTCCAGCGAAGCCGACGTGCGCGGCGTGATGGGCCAGCCCGATACCGTCTGGGAAGACGGTGGCGGCGCCAGGACCCTGGAATATCCCAAGGGGCCGGAAGGCATCCGGACCTGGATGTTCCGCATCGGGGCTTCCGGCACCTTGATCGATTACACGCAGGTGCTGACCCAGGAGCATTTCGACACTATCCGTCCAGGCATGACTACCGAGCAGATCCGCCGCGAATTTGGCCGGCCGCGCAGCGTAGTGCAGTTCGCCCGCAAGAATGAGGAAGTGTGGGACTGGAAGTATCACTACGTGCACGAGGACCGGCTCTTCAACGTGCATTTCGACATCACGACCAAGCAAGTCGTGCGTACCTCGATTTCTGAAATTTCGGGCCACTGAACCGCTACGGGTTCAGCGTATCCCCGCCCGCATGAACGACTGCACGAACTGCCGCTGGAACAGCAGGAACGCCAGCAGCAGGGGGGCTGAGGTCATCAGCGTAGCCGCCGTAATGATGGACCAGTCTACCCCCTGGTCGGTGGAGGAGAACACCTGCAGCCCCACCGTCAGCGGGCGCGATTCCACCGAATTGGTCACGATCAGCGGCCAGAGGAAGTTGTTCCAGTGGGTGCTCACCGAGACCAGCCCGAAAGCGATATAGATCGGCCTGGCCAGCGGCACATACACCTGCATCAGGATCTGCCAGGCTGATGCTCCCTCGACGGTGGCGGCTTCATCCAGCTCGCGCGGCACCGTCTTGAAGGTCTGGCGCAGCAGGAAGATGCCGAAGGCCGAGGCGAAGTAGGGCAGGCCGATCGAGAGGATGGTGTCGCGCAGGCCCAGCAGGTTCATGGTCTGGTAGTTCTCCACGATCAGGATGTCGGGCATCACCATCAGTTGCAGCAGTACCAGCATGAACATCACATTGCTGCCCCGAAAAGTGAAGCGGGCAAACGCATACGCGGCCAGGGTGGCCAATACCAGTTGGGCTGCCAGGATCATCGTCACCAGCAGGAAGGTGTTGAGGAAGTAGCGCGGAAAAGGTGCAGCTTGCCAGGCGTTGGCGAAGTTCTGCAGCGTCAGCGGTGCATCCGGCACGAAGCGGGTGGCGTAGGCGGCCGGATGGAAGGCCGTCCACAGCGCATACAGCAGCGGCAGCAGCCACAGCAGTGCCAGCACCCAGGCGGAGACGGTCTCCAGCGCGCGATGGCGTTCGGCAAAAGGCGAGGTGGGCGCGATCATTGGTAGTGGGTCCTGCGGTCAAGTACACGAAACTTCACCAGAGCAATCAGTCCCAAGAGGGCCAGCAGCACTACCGTCAGGGCTGCGGCGTAGGAAGAATCCCAGAAGGCGAAGCCAACTTCATAGATGTAATACAGCAGCAGGGAACTGGCATTGTCCGGTCCGCCCTTGGTCATCACCACGATGTGGTCGACCAGGCGGAAGGCGTTGATGAGCGCATTGATCAGCACGAAGAGCGTGGTGGGCATGAGCAGCGGGAACTGCACGCGCCAGAAGTATTGCCAGCGCGATGCGCCCTCCAGTGCGGCCGCTTCGGCCAGCACCGGCGAGATCTGCTGCAGGGCGGCCAGGTAGAAGATCATGAAGAAACCGGCTTCCTTCCACACCGCCACCACCATCAGCGCCCCCAGCACGGTCTGCGGATTGCCCAGCCAGTTGTGCGAGGGCAGGCCCAGCGCACCGGTGATCTGCTCCAGCAAGCCGTATTGCGGGGTGTAGAAGAACAGCCAGATATTGGCCACCGCGATCATGGGCAGCACGGTCGGCGTGAAATAGGCCAGGCGCAGTACGCCGCGCCCGGCCAGTTTCTCGTTGACCCACAGCGCCATCAGGATGGCCAGGGCAATGGCCAGCGGAATGGTGCCGAGGGCGAACCAGAGGTTGTTGCACAGGGCCTGCCAGAACACCGGATCCTCCGCCATCAGCCGGTAATTCTCCAGCCCGACGAAGACCGCCGGGCGGGCTCCCTTGGGCGTGGAGAAGACGCTGTGCCAGAGCGTGGCCAGCGCCGGGTAATGCGTGAAGGCGATCAGCAGCACCATGGCTGGTGACAGCAGCAGCCAGGGCAGCACGGTGGAGGGCAGGCGTTTCATCGGCAGGCCTTGTGCAACGGAGCGCGCTTAGCGGCCGTAGGCGCGCAGGATGCGCTCGGCTTCGCGCTGGGCATCCTTCAGGGCGGCCTCCGGTGTCTTGGTGCCGGAGAGTGCTGCCTGCAGGTTGTCGTTCAGGGCCTTGGTCACGCGCTGGTTGTCATGGGTGGACAGTTCAGCCACGCCGTACTTCATCTGCTCGCGCGCCACGTCGGCGGCCGGCACTTCCTGCAAATATTTCTTCATTTCCGGGGTATCCCAGGCATCCTGGCGCGGGGCCACATATCCGGTGGCAATGGACCACTGCGCCGCGCGCGCCGGTTCGGTGGCGAAGCGGATGAACTTCATGGCGGCCTGCTGCTCGGCCGGCGAGGTCTTGTTGAAGACGTAGAAGTTGCCGCCGCCGGTGGGGCTGCCAGGGTGCTTGATGCCCGGCAGCATGGCCACGCCGAAGGGGAAGCTGGCGTTGGTGCGGATGTTGGTCAGGTTGCCGGTGGTGGTCCAGACCATGGCAGCCTTCTGCTCCAGGAAGTCCTTGGGTGTGGTGCCCCACTCGATGGAGCCGGCCGGCATCACCTTGTCTTTGGTGGTCAGGTCGACCCAGTGCTGCAGGGCCTGCACGGCGCCCGGCTTGTCGAAGTAGGTCTTGGTGCCGGCGCTGTTCATGAGGATCGTGTCATTGGAAGCGGTCATGGCCTGGAACATCCAGTAGCCGAAGCCGGTGGAAGGAATCTTCACGCCCCACTGGCTGACGTTGCCGGCGGCATCGCGCTTGGTCAGCTTTTTGGCGGCTTCCACCATCTCGTTCCAGTTGGCCGGGGCTTTCTCCGGGTTCAGGCCGGCTTCCTTGAACAGGGTCTTGTTGTAGTACATCACGATGGTCGAGCGCTGGAAGGGAATGCCCCAGGTCTTGCCGTCGGTCTGGCTGTTTTCCATGAAGCCCTTGTAGAAGCCGTCGATCCACTTCTTGTCCTCGGCGCTGCTGGCCAGGCTGTCGATGGGGACGATGGCGTTCTCGTCGATCAGGGTGAAGAGGTCGGTCGAGAGCAGCACGGCCAGGGTCGGCGGGGTGCCGCCCTTGAAGGCAGTCAGCGCCTTGACGATGCTTTCCTGGTAGGTGCCGGCATAGATGGCCTTGACCTTGATGTCGGGATTGGCCTTCTCGAAATCGGCCACCATGCTGTCGATGGTCTTGGTGACCGCGCCGCCCACGGCGACCGGGTAATAGAAGCTGATCTCGACCGGATTGGCGGCCAGTACCGGCGCACAGAAGGCGGCTGAGACAGCCAGGGCGGCCAAGGACTTGAGGAAGGTTCTACGCATGATGCATCTCCATGAGGTGGATGGGTTGGCTTGCTGCGGAAATCGTCGGGGGAGGGATCAGGCGCGGCGCAGGCCGCTTTCCTGGTCGAAGAAATACTGGTGGCGGGTATCCCAGGCCAGGTGGATCGCTGCGCCTGCGTCGAACCGGTGTTGCCCGGGCGCGCGCACCAGCAGCGAGGCGCTGCCGATGCGGGCGCCGATGATGGTGTCGGCACCGAAGTATTCGACCGTCTCCACCAAGGCGGGCGCGGTGGCCTCGCTGGCACCGGCCAGGCGGATATGTTCAGGGCGCAGCCCGAGTTGCCGCGGTGTCTGGCCGAGCTCGCGCAGCACCACATTGCTGCCGGCGATGGCCAGGCCTTGTGCATGGGATTGCAGGGGCAGCAGGTTCATCGGCGGCGTACCGATGAAGCGGGCCGCAAAGGCCGTGGCCGGCTGGGCGTAGAGATCGGCGGGCGCAGCGTCCTGTTCGATACGGCCTTCGCGCAGCAGGATCACCTGGTCGGCCATGCTCATGGCTTCGGTCTGGTCGTGGGTGACGTAGACCATGGTCATGTTCAGCTGCTGCTGCAGGGCACGGATTTCGCGGCGCATTTCCTGGCGCAGCTGCGCGTCGAGGTTGGAGAGCGGCTCATCCATCAGGCACACCGGCGCATCGGCGATGATGGCGCGGCCCAGCGCCACGCGCTGCTGCTGGCCGCCGGAGAGCTGCCCGGGGCGGCGTTCCAGCAGGTGCGACAGGCCGAGGATGTCGGCCACGCGCTTCAGGCGTGCTGCGTAGCCGGCACGCGGCTCCTTGCGTACGCGCACACCGAAGAGGATGTTCTCGCGCACGCTCAGGTGCGGGAACAGCGCATACGACTGGAACACCATGGAAATCTTGCGCTGGGCCGGGGGCAGTTGCGTGACGTCGCGTCCGCCGATGTGGATGCTGCCGGAGCTGGGTTTGTCCAGCCCCGCGATCAGGCGCAGGGTGGTCGACTTGCCGCAGCCCGAAGGTCCCAGCAGGACGGTGAACTGCCCCGACTTGACCTCGAAATCGATGTTGCTCACCGCCTGGGCTTGACCCCAGTGCTTGCAGACGCCCTGCAAGGAGATGGCTGCCATGATGGTGTCCTCGTGGAGATGCGATCACGCCGCCGCGCCGCTGCGGATCTGCTCTACCAGCAGGCGCGCGCTCGGTTCGTCGATGATCAGTTCGTTGATGAAGCCGCCGCGCAGCGCGGCCTTGAGGCCCGGCAGCTTGCCGGTACCGGAAACCACGCACAGCGCATGCGCGGCACGCGTAAAGCACTCCATGTCCGGACCGCTGTTGCGGGCATTGAAGGCCACATCGCGCCAGCTGCCATCGGCGCGGAAGAAGACGGTGGCGATGTCGCCGACCAGGCCTTCATCGCGCAGGATCTGGCGTTCTTCTTCACCCAGATAGCCGGCGGTATGGATGTAGCTGCCAGTGGCCTCGGCGCCGATGGAGAACAGCAGGATGGAGGCGCGCTCCTGCAGGTCGCGGATGGCCTTGATGCTTTTTTCGCGCCACAGCGCCGTGCGCGTTTCGGGATAGTCGAAGAAGGCCGGCACCGGCAGGTGATGGGCGCGCGCACCGTAGTTCTGGGCAAAGCGCGAGACGATGGATTCGCTGAAGCTGTTGATGAAGCTGGCACCGCTGCCGGAACCATTGAGCGCCACCACATCGACATCGTGCACATGGCGCGGCAGCAGCTGGTCGGCGATCTGCGCCACGGTGGTCCCCCAGGCGAGGCCGATGATGGTGCCGGGGGTGACCAGCGAGTTGACGTAGGCGGCAGCGTGGCAGGTCACCCGCTGCAGGGTTTCCTTGTCGGTCGCGGCCGCAGCCACGGGCACGACCTGGATCGAGCGCAGGCGATAGTGATGGGCAATGGCTGCTTCCAGGCTGCCGGAGACTTGCTGCGGATCGTGGACGCGGATTTCCACCAGGCCACGATCCAGGGCGAAGGACAGCAGGCGCGAGACGGTTGCGCGCGAGGTACCGATTTCATCAGCAATCGCGGCGGTGGTCATGTTCTGGAAGTAGTAGAGCCGCGCTACGCGTACCGCCATGTAGGCAGTTTCCTGTCTATCCCCTTGGGCCATTGTTATTGTGCTTACCAGTGAATGTGAACTTGTGGCGCATGCCCTCGGACTGCCCCCCCGGCAGGCCAGGCGGGCTGGGCCTCCTGACAACGTTTTCACGATGGTAGCGAGCGATTGTTACCGCTTGATGAACAAACGTTCCAATTTGCCGCAGCGGCGGCGGGGCAAAAGAAAAGCGACGCACCAGGCGTCGCTTTCAGAAGGGATCACATGAGGGGAACATCAGTGCCGCATCACCCGCCGCATCACGATGGGCGGGGCTTCCTGCGGATTGGCGCGGGTGTATTCCAGCTCCGGCGCGATCTCGAAGCCGAAGGCCGCATACAGGTCTACCAACTGCGCTTGATCGGTCCGTACCGCCAGCCGCAATTCGCGCACATCAGCCGACTGGGCACGATGGATCAGGGCCTCCATCAAGTGCTGGGACAAGCGCTCACCGCGAAACGCCGGGGCGATGCCCATGCGGCGGATTTCCCAGACGTCGCTTTCGGTGTCCAGGGGAAGCCAGCGCACCGAGCCGGCTGGCGTCTCGCCGCTGAGCAGGATGAAGGCGCCGCCATGCTGCAAGTCTTCCTGCACATGGTCGGGCGCTTCGCGGTGGCCCGAGGAACTGGGCGCCACCTTGTTGGCCCAGCTGTGACGGGTCAGTTCGGCGATCAGGCTGGCATCTTCCGAGGTGGCTTCACGTATCACCAGGTTCATGACGATCTTTCCTCCTGCACAGGCAATCGGCGGCGCATGCCTTAGCGCACGCGCATGCCCGGCTCGGCACCCGGCCAGGGGTTGAGCACGTAGATGCCCGGATTGGTCTTCTCATCCTTGGCGGATGCGGCCAGCACCATGCCCTCGGAGACGCCGAACTTCATCTTGCGCGGTGCCAGGTTGGCGACCATCACGGTCAGCTTGCCGACCAGGTCTTCCGGCTTGTAGGCCGAGGCGATGCCGGAGAAGACATTGCGGGTACGGCCTTCGCCGGCATCCAGGGTCAGGCGCAGCAGCTTGGTGGAGCCTTCCACGGCCTCGCAGTTGACGATCTTGGCGATGCGCAGGTCGATCTTGGCGAAGTCATCGATGGAGATTTCCGGCGCCAGTTCTTCGATGGCGCTTTCTGTCGCTGCGGGGGCGGCGGCAGGCGCTTCCGGCGCTTCGAACAGGGCATCCAGCATCTTGGGATCGACGCGCTGCATCAGGTGCGAATAGGCATTGATGACATGGCCGTCGGCCAGCGGCGCGGCCACATCGTTCCACTGGAAGGGCTGGACCTGCAGGAAGGCTTCCACCTGGGCGGCCAGTTGCGGCAGCACCGGCTTGAGGTAGATGGTCAGGATACGGAAGGCTTCCAGCAGGCGGCTGCAGACTTCGTGCAGTTGCGCATCCTTGCTGCTGTCCTTGGCCAGTTCCCAGGGCTTGTTGGCGTCTACATAGGCGTTGATGGCGTCGGCTTGCTCCATCACCAGGCGCAGGGCCTTGCCGTATTCGCGTTGCTCGTAGAGGCTGCGGATCTCTTCAGCCACGCCGCGCAGCTTGGCCAGGAAGGCGTCATCGGCAGTGGCCCACTGGGTCGAGACGCGGCCTTCGAAGCGCTTGGCGATGAAGCCGGCAGCGCGGCTGGCGATGTTGACGTACTTGCCGATCAGGTCGGCATTGACACGGGCGACGAAGTCGTCCGGGTTGAAGTCCACGTCTTCCACCTTGGCATTCAACTTGGCGGCGATGTAGTAACGCAGCCATTCCGGGTTCATGCCGATGTCCAGGTAGCGCAGCGGCGAGATGCCGGTGCCGCGCGACTTGGACATCTTCTCGCCGCTGACCGTGATGAAGCCGTGGGCGAAGACGTTGTTGGGCGTCTTGCGGCCGGCGAACTTGAGCATGGCGGGCCAGAACAGGGTGTGGAAGTAGGTGATGTCCTTGCCGATGAAGTGGTACTGCTCGGTCTTGTCATCGGCCATGAAGGCGTCGAAATCGCGGCCGGTCTTGACGAAGTAATTTTTCAGCGAGGCCAGGTAGCCGATCGGCGCGTCCAGCCAGACGTAGAAGTACTTGCCCGGTGCGTCGGGGATCTCGATACCGAAATAGGGCGCGTCGCGGCTGATGTCCCAGTCGCCCAGGCCGCCTTCGCCGTCCAGCCATTCGCGCGCCTTGTTGGCCACTTCCGGCTGCAGGCGGTTGCTGTCCAGTGCCCATTCGCGCAGGAAGGCGACGCACTTCGGATCCGAGAGCTTGAAGAAGAAATGTTCAGACGACTTCATCACGGGCGTTGCGCCCGACAGCGTCGAGTAAGGATTCTTCAGGTCGGTCGGCGAATAGACGGCGCTGCAGTTCTCGCAGGAGTCACCGTACTGGTCCTTGGTGCCGCACTTGGGGCATTCACCCTTGATGTAGCGATCCGGCAGGAACATGTTCTTCACCGGATCATAGAACTGGTCGATGGTCTTGGTGGAGATCAGCTTGGCCTCGTCGCGCAGGGCGCGGTAGATCTCCTGCGACAGTTCGTGGTTCTCCGGGCTGTCGGTGGAGCTCCAGTTGTCGAAGGCGATGTGGAAGCCATCCAGGTACTGCTTGCGGCCGGCAGCGATGTTGGCCACGAACTGCTGCGGCGTGATGCCGGCCTTTTCGGCGGCGATCATGATGGGCGCGCCGTGGGCGTCGTCGGCACCGACGAAGTGCACCTCATTGCCCTGCATTCGCTGGAACCGGACCCAGATATCGGCCTGGATGTATTCCATGATGTGGCCGATGTGGAAAGCGCCGTTGGCGTAGGGGAGTGCGGTCGTGACGAAGAGTTGGCGAGGTGCGGAAGTGCTCATTGG
Organism: Herbaspirillum sp. CAH-3; assembly: GCF_009668275.1. Taxonomy (NCBI): domain Bacteria; kingdom Pseudomonadati; phylum Pseudomonadota; class Betaproteobacteria; order Burkholderiales; family Oxalobacteraceae; genus Herbaspirillum; species Herbaspirillum sp. CAH-3. The sequence continues at coordinate 117,920 of NZ_VSWE01000017.1, forward strand.
CGATACGGACGATGCAAGTAGGTTAAGGCGCGTGCGCGCCGAAATAGCAAGAAAGCTGCAAGAAAACTGCCTTGAAAGAGGGGCATTCTATCAGCCACAGGGCTTTGGGCGCAGTAGTTGCTCCATTCCAATCAAAGTGAAGCCTTTTGCAAGGGTGGTTTGAGCGCCGCACGGGGCGGCGCTGGCGCGATTGGTTTAGACTTGCGGGTTCTGAGCAAGGAGAACCAATGAGCACTACCGTGGAAGAGATCAAGGCGGCCCTGTTGCAGGTGATCGACCCCAATACCGGCAAGGATCTGATCCGGGGCAAGGAAGCCCGCAACATCCGCGTCGAGGGTGGCCGCGTGCTGCTGGACGTGGAGCTGGGCTACCCGGCAGCCAGCCAGATCGCGCCGATCCGCCAGCTGGTCGAAGAGGCGCTGGGCAAGCTGCCCGGCGTGACCGGCGTCGAGGCCAACGTCTATTTCAAGATCGTGGCGCATGCGGTGCAGCGCGGCATCAAGCTCAAGAGCAACGTCAAGAACATCATCGCCGTGGCCTCGGGCAAGGGCGGGGTGGGCAAGTCCACCACCGCCGTGAACCTGGCCCTGGCGCTGTCGGCCGAGGGCGCGCGCGTGGGCATCCTGGATGCCGATATCTATGGACCTTCGCAGCCCATGATGATGGGCATCTCGGGCCAGCCCGAGACCAAGGATGGCAAGACCATGGAGCCGCTGGAGAACCACGGCCTGCAGGTGTCTTCCATCGGTTTCATGATTGATCCGGACGAACCCATGGTCTGGCGCGGCCCCATCGTCACGCAAGCCCTGCAGCAATTGCTGGACCAGACCAACTGGCGCGACCTGGATTACCTGATCGTCGACATGCCGCCGGGCACCGGCGATGTGCAGCTGACCTTGTCGCAGAAGGTGCCGGTCACCGGTGCGGTCATCGTGACCACCCCGCAGGATATTGCGCTGCTGGATGCGCGCAAGGGTTTGCGCATGTTCGAGAAGGTCGGCATCCCCATCCTGGGCATCGTGGAAAACATGAGCATGCACGTCTGTTCCAACTGCGGCCATGCCGAGCCCATCTTTGGCGTGGGCGGTGGCGAGAAGATGTGTGCCGACTTTGGCGTGGATTTCCTGGGCGCCTTGCCGCTGACCATGGAGATCCGCCAGCAGACGGATTCCGGCAAGCCCACCGTGGTGGCTGATCCGGATGGCAAGGTGGCCGAGATCTACAAGGCCATCGCCCGCAAGGTCGCCGTGAAGGTGGCCGAGAAGGCGCGCGACATGACCAGCAAGTTCCCCAGCATCGTGGTGCAGAACGACTGATGCGGGCCTCGGGGCGGGCTGCCGGCATGGCGTGCCGCCCTGCAAAGGCGTTAAAATGACGCCTTTCCGAATTCCTTTGCTTGACCGATGGCCGGCCCTGGCATTCCAGGACCGGCCTGATTTTTACTCGCTATCATGACTGCCACTCAAGTTCGTACCCGTTTCGCTCCCAGCCCCACCGGCTACCTGCACCTGGGCGGCGCCCGCACGGCGCTGTTCTCCTGGGCCTATGCTCGTCGCTTCGGCGGCACTTTCGTGTTGCGCATCGAAGATACCGACGTCGAGCGTTCCACCCCGGAAGCGGTGCAGGCCATCATAGAGGGCATGCAGTGGCTGGGGCTGGAGCATGACGAAGGTCCGTTCTACCAGATGAAGCGCATGGATCGCTATCGCGAAGTGATCGGCCAGATGCTGGAGCAGGGCACGGCCTACTATTGCTATTGCACCCCGGAAGAAGTGGAAGCCATGCGCGAGCGCCAGCGCGCGGCCGGCGAGAAGCCGCGCTACGACGGCACCTGGCGTCCGGAACCGGGCAAGACCCTGCCGGCGATCCCGGAAGGGCGCAAGCCGGTGGTGCGTTTCAAGAATCCGCAGGATGGCGAGGTGAGCTGGAATGACGTGGTCAAGGGCCCCATCACCATCTCCAACCGTGAGCTGGACGACTTGGTGATCGCCCGTCCGGACGGCACGCCGACCTACAACTTCTGTGTGGTGGTCGATGATTGGGACATGAAGATCACCCACGTCATCCGTGGCGACGACCATGTGAACAATACGCCGCGCCAGATCAATATCCTGAAGGCCCTGGGCGGCACGTTGCCCGAGTATGGCCACGTGCCGATGATCCTGGGTGCGGATGGCGAGAAGCTGTCCAAGCGCCACGGTGCGGTCAGCGTGATGGATTATCCTGCCCAGGGTTATCTGCCTGAGGCCATGCTGAACTACCTGGCGCGCCTGGGCTGGAGCCATGGTGACGACGAGATTTTCTCGATGCAGCAGTTCTGCGAATGGTTCGATCTTGATCACCTGACCAAGGCTCCGGCGCAATTCAATCCGGAGAAGCTGAACTGGCTCAACAACCACTACATCAAGCTGGCTGACAACGCCCGTCTGGCTGACCTGGTTCGCCCGTTGCTGCAAGCACAGGGTGCGGTATTCGAGGGTGCGCCTGATCTGGCGGCCGTGATTGCTTTGCTGAAGGATCGCGCCAATACCGTCAACGAGATTGCGGCAGCGGCGCTGATGTTCTATCGCCAGCCGGCCCCGGATGCGGCCCTGGTGGCGCAGCACATTACCGAGGCGATCAAACCGGCGCTGGCTGACTTTGCCCAGCGCGTAGCGACGGTGGCGTGGAGCAAGGAAGCGATTGCGCCCATGATCAAGGAAGTGCTGGCGGCGCACGGCATCAAGATGCCGCAGCTGGCCATGCCGTTGCGCCTGATCGTGGCGGGGCAATTGCAGACGCCGGCCATTGACGCCGTGCTGCAATTGTTTGGCCGTGAGGCTGTACAGGCACGCTTGGCAGCATATCTTTGAAAAAAAGAAATTATTTTTCAAAAAGCTGTTGTCTTTTGAAAAGAGGTATTGCATAATCTCGCTTCTTCGCAACGGGGGTATAGCTCAGCTGGGAGAGCGCTTGCATGGCATGCAAGAGGTCAGCGGTTCGATCCCGCTTACCTCCACCAGCGACCCGCAGATGTTTGGCGGTGATATTTCAGGCGAAGCTTGAAGTGTAGAAACAAGAAGTAATGTGAAGTACCTGCTTGTCCCCTTCGTCTAGAGGCCTAGGACATCACCCTTTCACGGTGAGTACGGGGGTTCGAATCCCCCAGGGGACGCCAGATTTCGATATCTGCGCTGTCACCCAGCAGGCAGCGCAGGTATGTAGCGGTACAGTGTCCCCTTCGTCTAGAGGCCTAGGACATCACCCTTTCACGGTGAGTACGGGGGTTCGAATCCCCCAGGGGACGCCAGGTTTTAAGGCAGTCCGGTTGCCGCCGGGTTGTTTGAAAGTTGAAGTAGTCTGATTGATCAGGCTACCTTGAGGTTGGATAGTCCGGAGTTTGGGACTTTTCCTTTCGCAGGGGGTATAGCTCAGCTGGGAGAGCGCTTGCATGGCATGCAAGAGGTCAGCGGTTCGATCCCGCTTACCTCCACCAGCGACCCGCATGAAAGTGTGGGGTGAATTGGCGGAAGAGCTGATTCGAGGAATGTAGTAGTTGTGACCGTTTTGTCCCCTTCGTCTAGAGGCCTAGGACATCACCCTTTCACGGTGAGTACGGGGGTTCGAATCCCCCAGGGGACGCCAAATAAAAAAGCCCGCGCAAGCGGGCTTTTTTATTTGGCGGCACCTAGCGATGTGCTTGAGCACATCGCGGGGGGGATTCGAAGGGTTTCGCTTGCAAGCGAAACCGGGCCCGCGGCACGTGGGCGAATCCCTCGCTCGCGCAGCGAGCGTTAGCCTACGATTGAGCGCGCACCGAGCGCAATCCAAGCCAACCCAGCTAGCCGAAAGCCCGCGCAAGCGGGCTTTTTTGTTTGGCGGCACCTAGCGATGTGCTTGAACTGGTTTCTTGTATGCTGGCCCCAAGTCCATTTGTCTCCCCAGTAACATTTTCCCCCGGCATTTTGCGCTATCCTCCCGGCAAACCTCACCGCAGGAGCCCTCATGACCGCAGCCGCCCATCTCGACATCGACCCTCGTGGCCTGGCCACGCTGACCCTCAATCGTCCCGACGTCCACAATGCTTTCGATGATCAGCTGATCGCCCACCTGATCGACCTCATCCACGAGGCGCGTGACGACAAACGCACTCGCGTCCTGCTGCTGGCCTCCACCGGCAAGTCCTTCTCCGCCGGCGCCGACCTGGCCTGGATGCGCCGCATGGCCGATGCCTCGCGCGAGGACAATCTGCACGATGCCCGCAAGCTGGCACTGCTGATGGAAACCCTCAACAGCTTCCCGGCACCGACGGTGGCCAAAGTACAGGGAGCGGTGATGGGCGGTGGTGTCGGCCTGGTCTCCTGCTGCGACATCGTGATCGCCTCCGAGGCGGCCTTCTTTGCGCTCTCCGAAGTCAAGCTGGGCCTGGCCCCGGCAGCCATCAGCCCCTACGTGATCGCCAAGATGGGCGTGTCACAGGCACGCCGCTTCTTCGTCTCGGGCGAGCGCTTCTCGGCCATCCGCGCCGCCGCCATCGGGGTGGTGCATGAGGTGGTGCTAGCCCAGGAACTGGATGCCAAGGTCCTGCAAGTGATCGACACCTTGCTGGCCAACGGGCCACAGGCGATGCGCGCTGCCAAGCAACTGGTCCAGGTCGCCAACCCGCTGCAGGTCACGCCCGAACTGGCGGAATATACGGCCGGCGTCATCGCCGACCTGCGTGCATCCCCGGAGGGACGCGAAGGCCTGCGCGCCTTCCTTGAAAAAGAGACGCCCGCCTGGACGCGCGCTTCATCTTCAGCAGGATAAACATGAAGTCTTTGCATGTAGCCATCGCCGGTGCCGGCCCGGCCGGCTTGGCCATGGCGCTCTATCTCAAGCGCGCCGGCCATCGCGTCACCTTGCTGGAGCGCTTCGTCACGGCCGCGCCAGTGGGTTCCGGCCTGATCCTGCAGCCCACCGGACTGACGGTGCTGGAAGACCTGGGCCTGTTCTCGCGCATCGCCGCACTGGGCCAGCGTATCGACCGCCTCTACGGGGCCGACGCCCGCAGCGGCAGGACGGTGCTGGATGTGCGATATGACGCCGTGCGCGGTGGACGCTATGGCATTGCCGTCCATCGTGCGGCCCTGTTCGGCGTCCTGCAGGAGGCCGCGCAGCGGGAAGGGATCGAAGCCGAAACCGGCCATGAGATCAACGGCCTGGAGCAGGGCAGCGCCGGTGCCAGCCTGACGACTGCGGACGGCCGCCGCATCGGCCCCTTCGATCTGGTCATTGATGCCAGCGGTGCCCGTTCTCTGCTGCGCCGCTACGCGCTCAATACCTGCGAGCCCAAGCGGCTGCCCTATGGCGCCTTCTGGATTTCCTTGCGGGCCCGGCCCGGCCTGTCGTTCGGTATCAATTCACTGGTACAGCGCTATCGCCGCGCCAGCACCATGATCGGCGTGCTGCCCATCGGTCGCCCCAGGCAGCAGGATGATCCCATGGTGGCCTTCTTCTGGAGTACCAAGCCGGACCAGGCGGAGCAGCTCAAGCAGCGGGGGCTGGAGGCATGGAAGGAGGGAGTTCATGCACTGTGGCCGGAATGTGAACCCTATCTGGCCCAGATCGATGGTTTCGAGCAAATGACGCTGGCGCGTTACGGACATCACACCTTGCCTGTGCCCTATGGACAGCGGCTGGCCATCATCGGCGATGCCGCCCATTCCACCAGCCCGCAGCTGGGGCAGGGGGCCAACATGGCCCTGCTCGATGCACGGGCGCTGATCCACGCCCTGCAGCAGTCCGATACGCCGGAGCAGGCGCTGCCGCGCTATGCCGCCTCGCGACGCCGCCACGTGCGGACCTTCCAGGCGATGTCGGCGATGTTCACGCCCTTCTACCAGTCCGATTCGGCGTGGTTGCCGTGGATGCGCGACCAGCTGGCGGCACGCCTGTCGATGGTGCCACCGGCACCGCAACTGCTGGCACGGATGGTGGCCGGTACCCTGATCGATCCCTTCACCTCGATTGGCTTGAAGGAACACGACTGGAACGCCGCACCCCAACCCTCGGCCCCAGGCTGATCGCGCTCAGCCCGAGCAGACGTTTTTCTTCATTTGCGCTCTTCACGGCAGAACATGCGGCTGCGCAGCTGGCAACGTTCGCGTTCCTCGGGCGTCATCGCTTCCCAGCGAGCGCGCATGAAGCGGCGCTTCTCATGCCAGCCGCCATGCCGCCCGCGAAAGCCCCCGAACAGTACCCGGCACAGCACCAGCAATCCCAGCGCCCGCCAGAAGCCGATCTCGGCCACACCCGGGAAGATCGGTGGCATTACCCAGTTCCACAGCAGCATCACCACCACGCCCAGCACCGGCACGCACAGCAGGCACAGCAGCAGCTTCACGCCCCAGCGGCGCGGGTCACGCCCGCCACGGAAGCCCCGATCGCGGCGTGCCGGGGCAGGGGGATTTTGAGGCATCTCGTTCTGATCCATTACATCTCCAATTCGTCATAAACCGCCTGCAAGCGCTCGCGCAGATGCAGGACTGCATAGCGCTTGCGCGCCAGCAGGGTATTCAAGCCGGTACCACTGGCAGCGGCCATTTCCTTGAAGCTGAGGCCATCGAGTTCGTGGGCGATGAAGACCTCGCGCTGCGCTGGCGGCAATTCGTCCAGGGCTGCCTGCAAGGCCTCGATCAGCGCCGCACGGGCGTAGGCGGCTTCCGGCCCCCCGTCGCTGGCCGGCAGGACCAGGTCCAGCCGCCAGCTGTCTTCGCCACCCTCGACTTGCTCGATGTCGTGCGTCTCGGGCAAGGGCTCTTCCTTCTTCTTGCGGAAGCGGTCGATGATGCGGTTGCGCGCTACCCGGAACAACCAGGCGCTGACCTGCTCGATCGGCTCCGGCAGGCGGTAGGCCTGGACGAACTCGTAAAACACTTCCTGCAGGATGTCTTCGGCCTCGCCGGCGTCAGCCACCCGGCGGCGGATGAAGCCGCCCAGCCGGCTGCGTTCGCGCATGACGGTGGCGGTGATCTCGCGGTCCTGGTCGCTCATCGGGGAGAGGGTGGAAATGGGCTGCATGCCCTGAAGACGGTTGTGCTCAGGGCATATTGTGGCTCGGCAGGAAAAAATGGGGGGAAACTGCGAAGGGGAAATGAAGAAACAAGCAAAACCAGCGCGTTTGCGCGGGGAGCCATGGCCCTGGAGGCCGCTCCCCGCCTGAGGCTTCAGCCCTTACAGTTCGATGCGCGTGCCCAGCACCTGCAGGAACTGCGCCAGCCACGCCGGATGGGCCGGCCAGGCCGGGGCCGTGACCAGTTTGCCGTCGGTGATGGCGGCATCCACGGCGATATCGGCGAACTGCCCGCCGGCCAGCTTCACTTCCGGCGCGCAAGCGGGATAGGCCGACACCTTCTTGCCCTCCAGTACGCCAGCCGCGGCCAGCACCTGCGGACCGTGGCAAACCGCGGCGATGGGCTTGTCGGCCTTGGCGAAGGCTTGCACCAGTTCGATCACCTTGGGGTTCAGGCGCAGGTATTCCGGGGCGCGGCCACCGGCCACCACCAGCGCGTCATAGCCAGCCGCGCTGACATCGTCGAAGCTGGCGTTGAGGGCGAACTGGTGGCCGGGTTTTTCGGTATAGGTCTGGTCGCCTTCGAAGTCGTGGATGGCGGTCTTGACCTTGTCGCCGGCTTTCTTGCCGGGGCAGACCGCATGGACCGTGTGGCCGACCATCTGCAGGGCCTGGAAGGGCACCATGGTTTCGTAATCCTCGGCGAAGTCACCGGTCAAGAGCAGGATCTTCTTTGCAGCCATCGTCATCTCCTTGGGAAAAGGCCGCCGGCGCGGGGAGGGACCGGGCGGCCGGGTTGAAACACATGTTGTTGCGGGCTGGCTCGGGCAGGATCTACTCCAGCCAGCGCATCCGGCGCGACTGTCCCATCAGGAAGTCGCGGTTGAGCTCCACGCAGTCGCGCAGGTAGCTCCACAGGGCCGACACTCGCGCCACGTGGCGCTGCTCGCTGGAAGCCACCAGCCAGAAGGTGCGGGTGATGGCGATCTGTTCGGGCAGAACCGGCACCAGCTCTTCGGACTGCTGCGCCAGGAAGCAGGGCAGGATTGCCAGCGCCTGGCCGGCACAGGCCGCCGTATATTGCGCCACCACGCTGGTGCTGCGGAAGGCCCGGAAAGCGTCAGGCGCCACCGTATCCTTGTAGCGCAATTCTTCACTGAAGACCAGGTCATCGATGTAGCCAATGAAGTTGTGTTGCGCCAGGTCATCCATGGTGTGAATCGGCGCGTGCCTGGACAGGTAGTCACGTGAAGCATAAAGCTTCAGGACATAGTCGGACAGTTTTGTGACCACGTAATTACCCGACAGCGGACGTTCGATCGACACGCTGATGTCGGCCTCATGCTTGGACAGGTTCACGAAACGCGGCATCGGCAGCATGTCCACCGTAATGTGCGGATTGCGGGCGCAGAAATGCGCAAGGTGCGGTGCCAGCACGAAGGTGCCGAAGCCTTCCGTGGCGCCCAGCCGCACCTGGCCGGAGAGCTTGCTGTTGTGTCCGCCCAGTTCTTCGGTGGCGGCGTACAGTGTGCTTTCTACCTGTTCGGCATATTCCACCAGGCGGTAGCCGTCGGCGGTGAGCTTGTAGCCGTGGTTGTTGCGATCGAAGAGCTGGCTGCCGACCTGCTCCTCGAAGCGCTTCATGCGGCGCGAGACGGTCGAGTGGTCGATGCCCAGTTTCTTGGCCGCATCCACCAGGCCCTGGCTGCGGGTGAGTTCGAGAAAGATCCTGAGATTGTCCCAGTCCAGCATGTGGTCTCCATGAGTGCATCACCAGCGTTGTGCATCAATGCAAAAGCGTTTTGTCTTTGTGGTTATTGTATCGATAAATACGCACATGCAGAATAGCGGGGCCGTGATGCCGCCCGGGAAGACAGAGGCGACAGGCGGCAGGAGACAGCGGCAAGACCCGGCGTCCATGAACGCGGGCAGGTCCGACAACAATCACAAGATCAAGGAGACAAGATGTCCAAGAACGCTTTCAGCCGTTCCCTCACGGCGGCGGCCGTCGCCTGCACGGTGTCGCTGGCCACCACGGCCATGCCGGTCCTTGCCCAGGATGCCAACACCGTCAAGATCGGCGTGCTCACCGACATGTCCGGCCCCTACTCGGCCATGGGCGGCCAGGGATCGGTAGTGGCGGCCAAGATGGCGGTGGAAGACTGCCTCAAGAATGAGTGCAAAGGCATGAAGATCGAGATCCTCTCGGCCGACAACCAGAACAAGCCCGACGTCGGCGTGACGCGTGCCCGCGAATGGCTGGACCGCGACAAGGTCGAGGCCATCGCCGACCTCACCAATTCCTCGGTGGCGCTGGCGGTGCAGAAGCTGATCAAGGAGAAGGGCGGCATCGCCATGTACAGCGGCCCGGCCACCGGTGCCCTGACCACCGCCGAATGCGCCACCAACGGCTTCCACTGGATGTTCGACACCTACTCGCAAGCCGCCGGTGCAGCAGCGGCGCTGACCAAGCTGGGCAACAAGTCCTGGTACTTCGTGACGGTGGACTATGCCTTCGGCCATTCGCTGGAAAAGGATGCCTCCGATGTGGTCAAGGCCAACGGCGGCACCGTGGTGGGGTCGGTGCGTCACCCGCTCAATGCGTCGGACTTCTCCTCCTTCCTGCTGCAGGCGCAGGCCTCCAAGGCCCAGGTGATCGGGCTGGCCAATGGCGGCACCGATGTGGTCAATGCCATCAAGCAGGCGCGTTCCTTTGCCGTCGGCGGCAAGGACCAGCGCCTGGTGGCGCTGCTGGTGTTCCTGTCGGATGTGCATGCGCTGGGGCTGGAGGCGGCGCAAGGCCTGGTCTATACCGATGGCTTCTACTGGGATTACGACGAGCAGACGCGTGCCTTCTCCAAGCGCTTCGAAGCGCAGTTCAAGAACATCAAGCCGACCATGGTGCAGGCCGGTGTCTATTCCAGCGTCTACCAGTTCCTGAAGGCGCGTGCGGCAGCCAAGACCTCGGACTGGAAGGTCGTGGCCCAGAAGATGCGTGAAATCCCGATCTCCGACGCCGTCATGCGCAACGCCTCCATCCGCCCGGATGGCCGCGTGATCCACGACATGTACCTGTACCAGGTCAAGACCCCGGCCGAATCCAAGGCCCCGTGGGATTACCTGAAGCTGCTGTCGGTGATCCCGGCCCAGCAGGCCTTCCGTCCGATGGACGCGGCCTGCCCGCTGGTCAAGCAGTAATGCCTGTGGCCGGGAGCCGCTCCCGGCCTTGCTCTCCCCATCCTGTTCACCTCTTCACAATGGAAATTGCAATGAGCCAAGCCAACATCCCCAACGTTCCCCTGTACCTCAACGGTGAAAAGGTGCAGTCCACTTCCAAGGAGTGGCGCGACGTATTGAACCCGGCCACCCAGGAAGTCGTGGCCCGCGTGCCCTTCGCCACCAAGGAAGAAGTCGACCGGGCCGTGGCCAACGCCAAGGAAACCTTCAAGACCTGGCGCAATACCTCACTGGCGCAGCGCATGCGCATCATGCTGAAGTTCCAGCAACTGCTGCGCGAGAACATCGCCCCGCTGGCTGAACTGATCACCCGCGAACACGGCAAGACCTTGCCGGACGCCGAAGGTGAAGTCATGCGCGGCCTGGAAGTGGTGGAGCACGCCTGCTCGATCACCTCGCTGCAACTGGGCGAGCTGGCCGAGAACGTGGCCGGCGGCGTGGACGTCTACACGCTCTACCAGCCGCTGGGCGTGGGGGCCGGCATCACCGCCTTCAACTTCCCGGTGATGCTGCCTTGCTTCATGTTCCCCATCGCGGTGGCCTGCGGCAATACCTTCGTGTTGAAGCCCTCCGAGCAGGATCCGACTTCCTCGCTGTTCCTGGTCGAGCTGGCCAACCAGGCCGGCCTGCCGCCAGGCGTGTTGAACGTGGTGCATGGCGGCCCGGATGTGGCCAACATGATCTGTGACCATCCCGATATCAAGGCGGTCTCCTTCATCGGTTCCACCCATGTCGGTACCCACATCTATCGCCGCGCCAGCGAAGCCGGCAAGCGCGCCCAGTGCATGATGGGTGCCAAGAACCACTGCATCGTCTTGCCCGATGCCCCCAAGGACCAGGCCATCAACAACCTGCTGGGCGCGGCCTTCGGTGCAGCCGGCCAGCGCTGCATGGCCAATTCGGTGGTGGTGCTGGTGGGCCAGACACGCGAATGGATTCCCGAGATCGTCGAACGCTCCAAGGCCATGAAGGTCGGCCCCGGCACCGACCGCAAGGCCGATGTTGGTCCGCTGGTCTCCAAGGCGGCCAAGGAACGCGTCGAACGCCTCATCGCCAGCGGCGTGGAGCAGGGCGCCAAGCTGCTGCTCGACGGCCGCAACTGCAAGGTGGCCGGCAGCGAGAACGGCAACTTCGTGGGACCGACCGTCTTCACCGGCGTGAAGCCCGAGATGGACATCTACACCCAGGAAATTTTCGGCCCGGCCATGTGCATCGTCGAACTGGAGACGCTCGATGAAGCCATTGCCTTCATCAACGCCAACCCGAACGGCAACGGTACTTCCATTTTTACCAGCTCGGGCTATGCGGCGCGCAAGTTCCAGAACGAGATCGACGTCGGCCAGGTCGGCATCAACGTGCCCATTCCCGTGCCGGTGGCCTACTTCAGCTTCACCGGTTCGCGGGCTTCCAAGCTGGGCGACCTCGGTCCCAATGGCAAGCAGGCCGTCACCTTCTGGACCCAGACCAAGACCGTCACTGCACGCTGGTACGCACCCGATGAAGAAGCCGGCCAGGTCAACACCACCATCACCCTGAAGTAAGGAGAGCAGCATGAGCGCCAACATCGTCTTCATCGGCCTGGGCAATATGGGTTTGCCCATGGCGCAAAACCTGGTCAAGGCCGGCTTTCCGGTCAGCGGGCATGACCTGGTCAAGGCCAGCGTGGACAAGCTGGTGGAGGTCGGCGGCAAGACCGAGGCCGATTCCATGGCGGCCGTGGCCAAGGCCGACGTGGTCATCACCATGCTGCCGGCCAGCCGTCACGTGGAGTCCCTCTACCTGGGCGAGGCCGGGGTGCTGGCCTCGGCCAAGCCGGGGGCCCTCTTGATCGACTGCTCCACCATCGCTCCGGAAGCGGCGCGCAAGGTCGCGGCAGCGGCCAAGGCGCGCGGCTTCGAGATGCTCGATGCACCCGTCTCCGGGGGCACCAACGGGGCGACGGCGGGCACCTTGACCTTCATGGTGGGCGGCAGCAAGGAGGCCTTCGAGGCCGCCCAGCCCTATCTGCAGAAGATGGGCCGTGCGATCTATCACGCCGGGGACAGCGGCAGCGGCCAGACCGTCAAGGTCTGCAACAACATGCTGCTGGGCATCCTCATGATCGGGACGTCCGAAGCGATTCGCCTGGGCATGGCCAATGGCATGGATCCCAAGGTGCTCTCGGAAATCATGTCCAAGAGCTCGGGCCGCAACTGGACGCTGGAAGTCTACAACCCTTGCCCCGGCGTGATGGACACTGCACCAGCTTCCAAGGGCTATGCCGGTGGTTTCGGCGTGGACCTGATGCTCAAGGACCTGGGGCTGGCGGTGGAAAATGCGCTGGCCACCAACTGCGCCATTCCGCTGGGATCGACGGCGCGCAATCTGTACGACATCCACAGCATGAACGGGGCAGGCAAGCTGGACTTCTCCAGCATCTTCAACATGCTGGGCAAGGCGAAGTAACAGCGGTTGGGGAGTGCAGCAAAAAGGGACAGCCTCTTGCGGGGCTGTCCCTTCGTTGTTCTGCGTGCTGATGTGCAGCTTATTTCTTCACTTCATCCTCGATGTGGGCGCGGATGATGTCGGCGAAGTTGGCATCGGCCGTAAAGCCCAGCGCCTTGGCGCGCTTGGCTTCGAAGGCGCCGGGCCAGGAATTGACGATGCGTTTGATGGCTTCGTCTTCCTTCCATTCGATCAGCTGCACCACTTCCTTGCCGGCGACCTGTTCCAGGGCCTCGACCATGTCCTTGACGGTCACGCACAGGCCGTCGATGGAGAGGAAGCGGGCCAGGCCCAGGTCGGCGCCATTGATTTCATGGCCGTGGATCAGGTTGGCGATGGCCTGGCGCGGCGACATCAGCCACATGCGGGTGTCCGGCGTGACCGGGCAGACCGAGGGCTGGCCATTGAGCGGCTCGCGGATGATACCCGACGCGAAGCTGGACGCGGCCTTGTTGGGTGCGCCCGGACGCACCGAAATGGTCGGCATGCGCAGCGCACGGCCGTCGATGAAGCCCTTGCGTGAATAATCCTGCACCAGCAGTTCACCCATGACCTTTTGGGCGCCGTAAGAGCTTTGCGGCATCAGCAGGGTGTTGTCGGGGACCACGGCCGGCAGTTCGCCGCCGAACACCGCCACCGAACTGGTGAAGACCACGCGCGGCTTGGTGCCCAGGGCACGGGCGCGTTCCAGGATGACGCGGGTGGCGTCGAAGTTGATCTTCATGCCCAGGTCGAAATCGGCCTCGGCATGGCCGCTGACGATGGCGGCCAGGTGGAAGATGGACTGCGTTTCGGGCGTGATGACGCGCTCGATCACGGCAGCGTCGGCGATGTCGCCGGTGACGGCCTCAATGCGCGGATCATTGAACCCTTGGGCCGGTACCACGTCCAGCAGGGTGATGCGCTTGATCTCTTGCGCCTGGCCGTCGCGGCCGGTCAGGGTGCCGCGCTGCAGCAGCTGGCGCGCCAGTCGGCTGCCCAGGAAACCGGCGCCGCCGGTGATGACGATATGCATGTGTTCTCCTCGTGATCTGTCGTCGGAATAGGGGGATATGAACGCTTGAGCGAAACCCGTGCAGCGCATTATAGCGGAAGTTGTAATACAACTTTGGGAATATGAAGCGGAAGTCACAAAAGCCCATGCCTGCGCGGTATCATGCGCGCCATGAAGACTTCCTCCTCCAAGCCGCAGGCGTCGGCGCTTGCATCCATGGCCGCCGCCGCACGCGGCAAGACCACGCTGGCCGACCATGTCACCAGCGTACTGGCACAGCAGATCCGCAGCGGTGAATTCGCCCCGGATGCGCGCTTGCCTTCGGAGATGGAGTTGACTGAACGTTTTTCGGTGAGCCGCACGGTAATCCGCGAAGCGATTTCGCGGTTGAAGTCCGAGGGACTGGTCGGCTCGCGCCGGGGCAGTGGCACGGTGGTCTTGCCGGTGACGCAGGCCACGCCCTTCCGGCTGGACCTGAATGTGGATGATGGCCGTGACTCCATCCAGGCGGTGCTGCGGGTGATCGAGCTGCGGCGCGGGGTGGAAGGGGAGATGGCGGCCCTGGCGGCGCAGCGCCGCACGCGCGCGCAGAACCTGGCGATCCAGCAGGCCTTGCAAGCCATCGATGCGGCGGCTGCGGCCGGGCGCGATGGCGTGCAGGAGGATTTCGCCTTCCATGCCGCCATTTCCAATGCCTCGCACAATCCGCTCTACACCTCGCTGGTGCAGTTCCTGAGCCAGTTCCTGCACGCCGCCATCCGCGTGGCGCGCATGAACGAAGCGCGCAGCAACGAGTTCGTGCAGCAGGTGCGCGCCGAACATGCGGCGCTGGCGCAAGCGATCAACGATGGCAACGCCGAAGCTGCGCGGGCAGCGGCCTTGCGCCACATGGAGCAGTCGGCCCAGCGCCTGCAGGCGGCCGACAGGGCTTTCTGGGCCAGCGCGGAAGGGCAGGCGGCGGCACGGGATCTGGCGCGGGTGAGGGAGGGTGGATGAGCTTCGGGCTTCATCTATTTGCCTTAATACAGGCATAAAAAAACGCTGCACCAGGCAGCGTTTTTTATTGGCATCGGCTAACGATCAGCCGCGCACGACCTTCTTGTACTCGTTGGTGCGGGTGTCGATTTCGATGTCGTCATCCTGGCTCACGAACAGCGGCACCATCACGGTGATCTGGTTGGCTTCGATGGCGTTTTCGATCTTGGCTTCCTTCAGGACGTTGCCCGAGGTGTTGCCCTTGACGGCCGGTTCCGAGTAGGCAACCTTGCGCACGATGGTGGTCGGCATTTCGACCGAGATGGCCTTGCCGTCGTAGAAGACAGCTTCGCACTGCATGCCGTCCTTCAGGTAACCGATGGCGTCGCCCATGTTCTCGCCTTCGATTTCGTACTGGTTGTACTCTTCGTCCATGAAGACGAACAGCGGGTCAGCGAAGTACGAATAGGTCACCGGCTTCTTGTCCAGCACCACGACGTCGAACTTGTCGTCGCCACGGAAGACGCTTTCTTGCGGGCTGTTGGTCAGCAGGTTCTTCATCTTCCACTTGTAGGTGAAGCCGGTACGGGAAGAACCGTTGACGTCCGAGCGCAGGACGATCATGGGCTTGCTGTCGACCATAATGATGTTGCCGACGCGGATTTCTTTTGCAAATTTCATAGCGATGTGTCGTGAAAAGTAGGTTTTTTCAAACTGTCAGTAGCCCACTGGTAAAACTTCTAAAACTTCACCGCAAGCCCACGTACGATTGAATTCCAAACTGCGTTAAAACGGTAGCCCGCTATTTTAACCCATTTTCGTTGCTCTTCCACTCTTCGAGGGCGAGCCGGCGGGCGAAGCCGAGCAAATTGTCCATCCAGTCGCCATTTGCCAACAGCTTCTGCGCCCATTGTTCAGCTTGGCCCGACAATGCCGGCAGTTCGGCCTGCAGCGTCTGCCAGCTTGCCTGCCAGTCAAGGTCGCCCGGATAAGCGCCGTTCCAGGCTCGGTTGAGGTCGATGACGGCCGGCGTGGCCGGTTCATAAATCTTCAGGAAGGCGTTGAGCTTGGTGTGGTGCAGGTTCTTGTCCTGGTGATAGATGTTCCAGACGAAGGGGCGCCCGGCCCACTGGGCGCGGGCGAAGGAATCTTCACCTCGCACGAAATTGAGGTCGCAGCTCCACAGCAAGCGGTCGTAATCGGTCTGCGCCACGAAGGGCAGCACGCGCATCGTCAATGCCCCCCGGGTCGCTGCGGCCCCGGCGCGCATCGGTACGCCAAGGAAGGCCTCGACCGCAGGGCGGCCCACGCCCTCCGGCACCAGGCAGGTGATAGGGGAGGGCGACGCCTGCCAGGCCGCAAACAATTCGGGAATCGGGGCGTAGTCGTAGCAGAACAGCGAGACCTTGCAGGCCTGCGCTTCGGACGCTGTCACGCCCAGCCGGGCCAGGAAGGCAGGTCCTTCGTTGGCCGCCAGGAAGGCCTGCCGTCGGGCTTGCAGGTCGGCTTCGAAGGTGAGCCCGCCGGTTCGTTCATTGAAGCCCGGGAAGAAGAAATACTTGGTCAGCTTCAGCGTGCGATGCGGGGAGGGCAGGGTGTGGCAGCCTTCGACCCAGGGTTCGGCCGACAAGCCTTCCAGGTTGAACCAGACGGGCTTGGGCGAGCGCTGTGCCATGGCTTCCACATAACCGGGCGGGATCTCGCAGCCGAAGAATTCGATGACGATATCGGCCACGTCGTCGGCCGTGAACAGACCGTCCTGGCCACGCCAGTGCTGGACCCTCACGCCGCTGAGCGCTTGCGTATCGGCCAGCGTGTCCACCGTCGGCCAGATGCGCCGGAAGCTCACCAGGTCATCTACCCACAGCCGCACCGCCAGCCCGTGCTCATGCGCCAGCTGCCGCGCCAGGCGCCAGCAGATGCCGATATCGCCATAGTTGTCGACGACCTTGCAGAACAGGTCCAGGGAGCGCAGGGGATTGGGGTGGGAATTCATCGATATGCAGGAAAATGCGGAGGCAGGCCGCATGATACCGGCTTGGTGCAGGGTCCGACGAAGGGAAATGAACAACATGGACAAATTTTTTCAAATTAAATCGCTTGCAATTCAATTTTGAGCAGTTTAATATGCAGCACATGGACAAGACGCACACCACGAATCTCCCGGACGCACTGATCGACGAAGCCCTGCTTCTCGACAACCAGCTGTGTTTTGCGATGTATTCGGCGTCGCTGGCCATGACCAAGGCTTACAAGAAGATCCTGGCCCCGCTGGAGATCACCTATCCGCAATACCTGGTGATGCTGGTGCTGTGGGAAAAGGATGGCGTCACGGTCTCGGAACTGGGCGCACGCCTGTTCCTGGATTCTGGTACGCTGACCCCGCTGCTCAAGCGCATGGAAAGCATGGGTTTGCTTCACCGCAACCGGGATGCTGGCGATGAGCGCCGGGTGGTCGTGAGCCTGAGCGATGGCGGCCGCGCGTTGCGTGAGAAGGCCAAAGCGGTACCGCAGCAGATGAGCTGCATGCTGCCCACGCTGGACCAGATCAAGGCACTGGTGATGGAGTTGAAACAGGTTCGCAAGGGCCTGGTCGACGCCGAAGATGAATGAAAATGTAACAAGCTTTGTGTTTTATATTGTGCGCAATAATATAGTTAATTATTTATATCGCTATATCGTTGGCGCAGCCTGACCGAAGATTGCAACACCGGAAACGTCAGCAACATCAGCAACATCCGCAACATCAGCAAGACCGCAAGTGAAGCAGCAAGAGATTGGAAGCCAGTGCTGACCGAAAGCGAATCTTTCGGCATCACATCCCTCAAACGTAGCCCGCAAGGGTAACGACAACCTGAACTTTGAAAGGAAATACCATGCCTTCGAACAAGATTGAAAAAGCCCTGTACACCGCTACCGCTACCGCCACTGGCGGCCGTGAAGGTTCGGCCAAGTCCTCCGACGGCGTGCTGGACGTCAAGCTGTCGACCCCCAAGGAACTGGGCGGCGCCGGTGGTAACGGCACCAACCCGGAACAGCTGTTCGCCGCCGGTTACTCGGCTTGCTTCCTGGGCGCGCTGAAGTTCGTCGCCGGCCAGGCCAAGGTGGCCCTGCCTGCGGATGCCAGCATCACCGGCAAGGTCGGTATCGGCCAGATTCCGGGCGGTTTCGGCATCGAAGCCGAACTGAACATCTCGCTGCCGGGCATCGACCAGGCCGTGGCGCAAGATCTGGTGAACAAGGCCCACCAAGTGTGCCCGTATTCCAACGCCACCCGTGACAACATCAACGTCACCCTGAACCTGGTGTAATGGCTGGGTTCGGCTTCCTGCCTGATCCGGGCGGGAAGGCGTAAAAAATCGCCGCTGCGACTTCTGTCCCAGCGGCGATTTTCATGGGCGATCAGGAAAGATCAGACCGCGCCGCGTGTCTCTACATACAGCGCATAGAGAGAGTGGCTGCTCGCCATGAACAGACGATTTTTCTTGGTGCCGCCAAAGACCAGGTTGGGGCAGCGCTCTGGAAGATGGATGTGGGCGATGGCTTTGCCTTGCGGGTTGAATACGCGCACACCGTCGAGTTCTTCAGCCTTGGCGTCCAGTGCGCCGTTGCTGCCCCAACCGCACCACAGGTTGCCATCCACGTCGATCTTGAAACCATCGATCCCGCCAGGGCCGTTGGCATCGATCACGAGGCGGCGGTTGCCGATGCGGGTGCCGTCACTGCTCATGTCGTAGGCCCAGATGACGCGGCTGGGCGTGGCGCGCGATTCGTTGATGTAGAGGATCTTTTCATCCGGAGAAAACGCCAGGCCGTTGGGGCCGGCGAGCTGGTCCGTGATCAGCGAGACCTTGCCACTGCGGCCGTCGATGCGATAGACCGAGTGCGGCAATTCGGATACCTGCTTGTCGCCCTCCCATTCCCCGGCGATGCCGAAGGGCGGATCGCTGAACCAGATCGAGCCATCGGATTTGCAGATGATGTCGTTGGGCGAGTTGAAACGCTTGCCATTGTAGTTGTCGGCCAACACCGTGATGCTGCCGTCGTATTCAGTGCGGGTCACGCGACGGGTGAGGTGTTCGCAGGCCAGCAGGCGCCCCTGGCGGTCACGCGCCAGGCCGTTGCTGTTGTTGGACGGCTGTCGGAATACCGAGGTCGCGCCAGTGGTTTCATCCCATCGCATGATGCGGTTGTTGGGAATGTCGGAAAAGAGCAGGTAGCGTCCGTCGCCAAACCAGACCGGCCCCTCGACCCAGCGAAAACCGGTGGCCAGCCGTTCCACACTGGAACTGAACAGGCGGTACTTGAGGAAGCTCTTGTCGAGTACCTCCACGCTGGGATCCGGATAGCGCTGGCTGGGAATGAACTCGCCATTCTGGGCGCGGGCGCTGATGGCGGTGGCTGCCAAGCCAAGCCCGGCCATCAAGGTTGTACGACGAGTTGGGCTAAAATTGGCTGAAGTGTTCTTGTTGTGCTGCGACATCGAAGTCTCCATGGTCAGGGATGGTCGTTCCACGTCAACGCGACGAGGGCGATCCAGAAAGCCTAATGGCGGGGAATCGAGGAAGACAGCGTCGCCCGGGGCGGGCTGCTGGCGCTGGTGGACATCTTCCCTGGCGCGGACATGTCAGTGCGATAGTCCGTTCTTGTGGTAAGACATCGTACATCATGAATTGCCATTTGACAATCCGACCGCCGCATTGACAAAGGAGGGCCCGCGGCAGCGCGAGCGCGACGGCAACGGGCGCGACAGCCAGGCGGGGGCTGACTCAGGCCTGCCCAGCCGGCTGTCTCACTACCTGTTGCAGCAAGGTACGGGCGACGCAGCGATGGAAGGGCATGATCGCCGCCAGGTAGGCCTTGCCCAGCAGGCGTTTGGTGCGCACCACGGTAGTCACGGTGAGCCACTGGTCGTCGTCTGCCGACTGGCCGGTGGCGGCCGGCGACTTTTCGACGCACAGCCGGAAATCCAGGTGACGGTCATCCATTCCCATCACGACCCTGGCCGGCTCGGCCAGCAGCAGGGGAAACCCGGCCGGCCCGCCGCCATGGTCGCCGGCCTGCTTGAGGCCCAGCGGTGCCATCAGGCGATCGCGCAAACGGATCAACGCACTGACCCAGGCCGGCTGGGTTGCCATCATGCGGGCCGCGATCTCGGTGGTATTCAGTTTGGCCAGTTGCGGTGTGAGGCGGATGCGGTAACTGTCGGCGAAACCGGCTCCCGGCAGCAAGGCCCAGTGGCGCGGCGCGGGCGTGACTTCTTCGGTGTGCGAGACAAGCGAGGCAGGCATGATGGTCTCCAGGCAAGTTGAAAAAAAAAGCCGGCAGCAGCGCTGCCGGCCTTGCTCACGCGGTCACGCGATCACGCGATCCCTTGAGCTCACCTGCCGTTGCGCCGCTGTTTTTCCGCCGCACGGGCGCTGGCAAAGCGCTCATGGGTTTCCTCGGCCTTGCGACGGCCGAAGGCATAGTTGGCTTCCAGCCACATGACGTTGATGATGCCGAAGGCCAGGGCCAGTCCGATGCCGAGTATCCAGGCGAAGTACCACATGATGTTCTCCTCGTTGCAGTTTGCGATTGCGCGTAATCAATACGCCGTGTGTTCGTTCTCGTGGATGTCGCGGGCGGTCACCTTGCCCTTGACCACGCGATAGACCCAGCCGGTATAGA
>NZ_VSWE01000018.1:0-126345 GCF_009668275.1 Herbaspirillum sp. CAH-3
ACAGGCAGGCATCGGTCAGCAGGTTGCGGGCATCGTGCGCAGCGAGGATGGCCACCGCAAGGGAAGCCGTGCAGCCATTGATGAGGGCTGAGGCATCCTTGGCCTTGAGATCAAATTTGACCGGACCAATGCCGGCTTGCTCGATGGCCTGCGTGGCGCGCATGCGCTGGCCTTGATACATCACTTCTGCCTCATCGAAACCAGCGATGGCCGCTGCGAGATAAGCCAGTGGTGCAAGATCGCCGGAAGCGCCGACCGATCCCTTCTGCGGCATGATCGGGTGGATGCCCGCATTGATGAAAGCCAGCAGGCGGTCCACCACTTCCACGCGCGGCGCGGAATAATTCGAAGCGAAGGCGTTGGCGCGCAACAGCATGGTGGCGCGGCTGACTTCTTCCGAGAACGGCTCGCCGATGCCCGCACTGTGGGCGCGGATCAACTGAGTTTGGAACAGCTCGATATGCTCGACCTTGATGCGCGTGTCCTTGAGCAAACCGACACCGGTATTGAAGCTGTACATCATGGGCGCTTCATCGTGCATCCAGGTGGATTCGATGTAGTCCCGGCTTTGCTTGAGGGCGCTGCGCGAGGAATCGGCCAGGGCGACTTGCAGGTGCGGTGCACGGGCCACGCTGACGACTTGCGCGGCGGTGAGCTTGAATCCGTCGATGGTGATGGTGGACATGGGAACTCCGTAATCTTTCAGTAAAAAGCCTGAGCGCGCTCAGGGCTGGAATTGTTCGACCAGATGGCTGAAGACCTCGGCGGCGATGCAGGCGTCCTCGGTGCTCATGGTCTCGTCGGGGTGATGGCTGATGCCACCGTTGCCACAGCGCACGAACAGCATGGCCACCTCGCCCAGCGCTGCCATGGCCATGGCGTCGTGGCCGGCCCCGGAAGGCAGGTGGCGCACCGCCAGGCCGGCGCGCTCGATGGCCCGCGCCAGGGCCGCCTGCAGGCGCGGCGCGCAGGGCACGCTGGCCGCCTCATGGGTCTGGCGCACATCGATGCTGACCTGGCGCCGCGCGGCAATGCGCTCGATCTCGGCGCGCACGTCGGCCACTGCAGCCAGACGATCCGCATCTTCCTCAGCGCGGATATCGATGGAAAAACTGGCCAGCCCCGGCACCACGTTGGCCGCGCCCTGCACCACTTCCAGGATGCCCATGGTGCCCACCAGCCCCGGCTTGATGCCGCAGCGGCGTTCGATGTAAAGCCCGATCTCGGCCGCCGCCATCGCGGCATCGCGGCGCAGGTGCATGGGCACCGTGCCGGCATGCCCGGCCAGGCCGCGCACCTCGGCCATGAAGCGGCTGGCACCGGAAATCGCGGTGACCACGCCCACCGGCAAGCCTTCGTTGAGCAACAGCGGACCCTGTTCGATATGGACCTCGACGAACGCCGCCACCGAGGCGGGAGACCACGCGTCGCCCGCGATGCCCGCCGGGTCCAGTCCGGCGGCGCGGATCGCCTGGCGCATGCTGATGCCTTCGCCATCCAGGTTCTCCAGCACGGCCGGGTCGAAGGTCCCGGCCACGGTGCGGCTGCCCAGCAGGGTGGCCTTGAAGCGCACGCCCTCTTCCTCGGCAAAGCCGATCACCTCGATGGGAAACGCAAAGCGCTTGCCGGCACGATGCCACTGGGCAATGCAGGCCAGCGGCAGCACGATGCCCAGGTTGCCGTCGTACTTCCCGGCATTGCGCACCGTGTCGAAGTGCGAACCGGTCACCAGCGCAGGACGATGCTCGCAGCCCGGCGCGGCCTCGTAGCGGCCGATCACGTTGCCGGCATTGTCGCGCCGCACGCGCAGGCCGGATTGCTCCATCCATTGCGTCAGTGCGGCCGCCGCCGCCTGGTGCGTGGGCGTCAGGTAGGTCCGGGTCAGCATGCCGGCGGCTTCGGTGTGCTGCGCCAGCAGCTCGGCCCATTGCATCGCCTGTCGGCCAGCCTGCTGGCTGGACGGGTCCATGGCTTTCATCGCGTCTCCTCGTGATCGACCGGCTCCGGGATGGAGCGGGACTCGAAAATTTTCGTCTTTTTTATTGTATTCAAAAATTGTATGCAATATAGTGATCTGGCGCCACCGCGACAAAAAAGATCACCAGCGTTGGCAACATTTCAATAAGACAAGACGAGGAGACAACGGTGAGCAAAGTATTCAAGTCCCTGTTCGGGCAGGTGGTGCTGGCCTTGGTGGCCGGGATCGTCATCGGGCTGTTCTGGCCCGACTTCGGCCAGAGCCTCAAACCGCTGGGCGACGGCTTCATCAAGCTGATCAAGATGATCATTCCGGTGATCGTCTTCTGCGTGGTGGTACAGGGCATCTGCGGCGCCAGCGACCTGAAGAAGGTGGGCAGCGTGGGCGTGAAGGCCATCATCTACTTCGAGGTGGTCACGACCATCGCCCTGCTGCTGGGCCTGGTGCTGGCCCTGGTGGTACAGCCGGGCGCGGGCATGAACATCGACCCCAGCAACCTGGACGCCAGCAGCCTGTCGGGCTACATGGCCAATGCCGGCAAGGTCAAGGAAACCGGCTTTGCCGACTTCATCATGAAGCTGATCCCGGCCACCGCCGTGAGCGCCTTCACCTCCGGCGACGTGCTGCAGGTGCTGCTGATCTCGGTGACCTTCGGCTGCGCGCTGCTGTTGATCGGCGAGAAGGGGGCACCGGTCGTGGCCCTGGTGTCGTCGCTGTCGGATGCCTTCTTCAAGTGCATGTCCTTCTTCATCCGCCTGGCACCGCTGGGCGTGCTGGGGGCCATTGCCTTCACGGTGGGCAAGTACGGCATCGGCTCGCTCAAGCAGCTGGCGCTGCTGGTGCTGCTGTTCTACGGCGCGGTGATCTTCTTCGTGCTGGTGGTGCTGGGCGGCATCCTGCGCGCCAGCGGGCTGTCCATCTTCAAGCTGATCCGCTACCTGCGCGAAGAGCTGGTGGTGGTGCTGGCCACCACCTCCTCGGACAGCGTGCTGCCGCAGATCATGAGGAAGCTGGAACACATGGGCATCAAGAAATCCACCGTCGGCCTGGTGATCCCGACCGGCTATTCCTTCAACCTGGATGCCTTCTCGATCTACCTGACCATGGCCGCGCTCTTCATCGCCCAGGCTACCAACACGCACCTGTCCTGGGGCGACCTGGCGGCGATCCTGGCCATTGCCCTGGTGACCTCCAAGGGCGCGCACGGGGTGCCGGGCTCGGCCATCGTGATCCTGGCGGCCACGCTGACCACCATCCCGGCCATTCCGGTGGTGGGCCTGGTGCTGGTGCTGTCCATCGACTGGTTCATCGGCATCGCCCGTGCGCTGGGCAACCTGCTGGGCAACTGCGTGGCCACGGTGGTCATCGCCAGCTGGGAA
The DNA here is from genome assembly GCF_009668275.1 of Herbaspirillum sp. CAH-3. Lineage (NCBI taxonomy): Bacteria > Pseudomonadati > Pseudomonadota > Betaproteobacteria > Burkholderiales > Oxalobacteraceae > Herbaspirillum > Herbaspirillum sp. CAH-3. The sequence continues at coordinate 3,358 of NZ_VSWE01000018.1, forward strand.
AAGGATATCGACAAGCAGCGCGCCCGCGCCGTCCTCAATGGCGAACACGTGACGCCGCTGGCCGAGGAACTGCCCGTCATCGACCTGCCCGGCGTGATGGCCAAGCCGGCCCAGGCCTGAGCACGAGAGACATGGCTGCACCTGCTTGCACTGGTTACAATGGAGCGCCGCCGCATGGCGGCCCTCACAGCCACCCGTCCACGCCAGCCATGACCGCTTCCGCCCCTGCCCCCGCGCCCGACAGTTCCGACGCCATCGCCAGCGACATCGCCGCCAATATCGCCGCGCAGCGCCTGCCGCCCGGCGCCAAGCTGCCCGAGGAAGCGCTGGCGCGGGTCTACCAGGTCAGCCGTACCAAGATCCGCGCGGCACTGGTGATGCTGGCCAAGGACAAGCTGGTGGACCTGATCCCCGACAAGGGCGCCTTCGTCAGCAAACCCACGGTGGAGGAGACGCGCAACCTGTTCTTCGTGCGCCGGGCATTGGAAGCGGCGATGGTGCGCCAGTTCGTGGCCTGCGCCACCGAAGAGGATTACGCCCGGCTGGAAGCGCACCTGGAACAGGAACGCCAGGCCGTCAAGGATGACAACATGCAGGTGCGCTCTTCGCTCTTGAGCGACTTCCACATCCTGCTGGCCCGCATCGTGGGCAACGACGTACTGACCGACATCCTGGAAAAGCTGGCCGGCCGCAGTGCCCTCATCACCATGCTCTACCAGTCCACGCGCGATGCCGCCTGCTCCAGCGAGGAACACGGCGCATTCATCGCAGCGGCGCGGGCGGGCGATGTCGAGAAGGCCGTCGAACTGATGGAGCACCACCTGCTGCATGTGGAGCAGGCGCTGGCCTTTGAGCCCAAGTCCGGCCCGCGCAAGGACCTGTTGCGTGAACTGCTGTCATGAATTTGTCAGCAAGGGCCACACCCATCCCGGAAAAAACTTAGTAAAAAATCATTTTCATTCATCCATGACCGCTTCCCGCAAGGGATAGCGGCCTGACCTGCTTCGTAAGGACTAAGTTTTTTCATCTCGCCCCGCAACCGCCGGAGAACCGGCCAAGCCTGCATCAGACGGTGAATTCCCGCTGTATTCCCCGGTTGCAGCAAGCGCTGCGAGGGCCACACTCATGCACCGGTCCGGATGCCGTCCATCGCCATTGAACGGGGCTGGGTTACCGCAAGACAATAATGATTCCAGGGATTCCACATGCTCAACTCCATCAAAGCCCGCATCCTGTTCTATACGATCACCCTGCTCGTCGCCAGCCTGGCGGTGGTCGGCACGGTGTCCTTCTTCATCATCCAGACCGACAACGAGCGCGCCATCGAGCGCAATGCGCAAGCGGTGGCCACCGGGTTCGGCTCCACCATCAATGAATGGGTGGCCGCCCGCACCGCCATGACGGTAGCGGCTGCCGAAGGCGTGCAGGGGGCCGACCCGGTGTTCGTCATCAAGCTGCTGCAAAAGAGCGGCGGCTTCTACGTCACGACCCTGGGCCGCGAGGACAAGACCGCCTTCACTTCCGCCGCAGAAGGCTTGCCGGCCGGCTATGACCCGACCGCTCGCCCCTGGTACAAGCAGGCCGTGGCCGCCGGCAAGCCGGTGCTGACCAAGCCCTACACCGACGTGGCCACCAAGAAGCCGATGGTCTCCTTCACCGCGCCGGTGATGCAGAACGGCCAGCGCGTGGGCGTGGTGGCGGCGGCCATGTTCCTGGACGGGGTCTCGGAGGTGGTGCGCTCGATTCACCCGACCCCGGCCAGCTATGCCTTCCTGGTGGACCGTGACGGCCTCATGCTGGCTCACCCTGACGGCCAGTGGGTCAACAAGCCGGCCAAGGAATGGAATGCCGAACTCACCCCGGAACGCCTGCAAAGCCTGGGCGGCGACGACAAGGTCAGCGCGCTGACGCTGGAGGGCTCGGTCAAGCTCATCAAGGGCATCCCCATCAAGGGCACCGAATGGACCCTGATGCTGGCCATGGACAAGGCCGACGTCACCGCCGGCATGCGCAATGCCACCCGCTCGGCGCTGATCGCCCTGGTGCTGGTGGCACTGGTGGCGGCCGGCATCATGAGCCTGATCACCACTGCCGTGTTCCTGCGCCTGTCGCGCGTACGCCGGGCCATGGACAGCCTGTCCTCCGGCAATGGCGACCTGACCCTGCGCCTGGCCGAAGATGGCAAGGATGAACTGACGCAGATTTCGCGTTCCTTCAACCAGTTCGTCAACCAGATCACCGGCATCCTGCAGGACGTGCGCCGCAGCAGCGATACCGTCAAGATTTCTTCCACCGAGATCGCCAGCGGCAACCAGGACCTGTCGGCCCGCACCGAGCAGCAGGCCGGTGCGCTGGAAGAAACCGCCTCGGCCATGGAAGAACTGACCTCGACCGTACAGCAGAACTCGGAGAACGCGCGCCGCGCCAATGAACTGGCCGGCAATGCGTCGAAGATCGCCGCGCAAGGCGGTGAAGTGGTCGGCAACGTGGTCTCGACCATGGAGGCCATCAATGCTTCCTCGCGCCAGATCGCCGACATCATCACGGTCATCGACGGCATCGCCTTCCAGACCAACATCCTGGCCCTGAATGCCGCAGTGGAAGCAGCGCGGGCGGGCGAGCAGGGACGCGGCTTCGCGGTGGTGGCCTCCGAAGTGCGTTCGCTGGCCCAGCGCAGCGCCCAGGCCGCCAAGGAGATCAAGCAGCTCATCGACACCTCGGTGGCCAAGGTGGCCGATGGCGGCGTGCTGGTGGCCCAGGCCGGGCAGACCATGGAACAGATCGTGGCCAGCATCCGGGACGTCAGCGTGATCGTCAGCGAAATCGCCCATGCCAGCAGCGAACAGAATGGCGGCATCCAGGAAGTGAACCTGGCCATCACGCATATCGACGAAGGCACACAACAGAATGCAGCGCTGGTCGAACAGGCGGCGGCCGCCGCCAAGTCCTTGCAGGATGAGGCGCACCGGCTGTCGGTGCTGGTGGGCGGCTTCAAGATGTAGCGCCACCTTCGTCATTCTGACGTGCCCGCCTCGTCAGAATGACGAAATGACACACCCCACGGCCGGCCCCGCACGCAAGCGGCTCCGGCCGTTTGCGTTAAAATGGCCGACGCAGTCAACCTCTTCCGTCCTCCCGCAGGCCGGGTCTGCCAGCCGCGCCGCCCTGGGCCATCGAGATGATCGGCCCGCCGGATCTCCCGGGCGGCAACATGATGACCCGTCCCGACCATGATGAATCCTCTCTCTACCACCCCCGCCCTGCTCTCGGCCCGTCTCAAGGATGAAACGGCCACGCTGCACGAACAGATGCATGCCCTGATGGAACAGGCGCAACCCTTCGCCAGCCGTGCGCAGTACGTGCGCTTCGTGGCGGCGCAGTATCACTTCCAGCGCGATGTCGAACATCTCTTCGAGGACCCGGCGATCCAGGCCGCCGTGCCCGACCTGCAGGTGCGCGGCCGCGAAGCCGCCGCGCTGGCCGACCTGGCCGACCTGGATGCCGCACCGGGTGACGCCGCCATTGCCACCGGCAAGGTGGCCATGCCCGCAGCCCTGGGCTGGCTCTACGTCTCGGAAGGTTCGACCCTGGGCGCGGCCTTCCTGCTCAAGGAGGTCAAGGACAAGCTGGGCCTGAGCGAGACCTTCGGCGCGCGCAACCTGGCGGCCTATCCGGAAGGACGCGCGGTGGTGTGGCGACGCTTCGTCAGCTTCCTCGATGCGCCCGGCCTTTCGGCGCAGGAACAGGATGCGGTGGTCGCCGGTGCCCGTGCGGCCTTCGAACGTTTCGGCGTGCTGTTGAAACGGCACTTCGCGCTGGACTGAGACCATGGCGGACAGTCCGTCCCAACCGCCCCTGCCGCTGCAGACCAGCCAGCTGGCCCCGCGCCGCACGCGCTGGCTGTGGCTGCTGCTGGCCTATGCCAGCCTGGGTATCGGCATCGTGGCCATCTTCATTCCCGGCCTTCCCACCACCGAATTCGTGCTGCTTTCCGCCTGGGCCGCCGGCAAGGGTTCGCCGCGCCTGCAGCGCTGGCTGGAACAGCATCGCCTGTTCGGCCCGATGATCCACAACTGGCGCCATGGCCGCGTGGTGGCGCGGCGTGCCAAGATCAGCGCGTCGCTCATGATGAGCCTGTGCCTGGTCATCATGCTCTTCACCGTCAAGCGCCACTGGGTGATCGTGCTGGCCACGCTGGGCATGGCACTGGGTGCAGCCTGGATGTGGTCGCGTCCGGAGCGGGTGGAGGACGCCGACCCCGGCGAGCGCTCATGAAAAAAGCCTGTCCCGCGCAAACGGGACAGGCTCTTCGTTGAGGCACTCGCCGACCGGCTTCAGGTGATCGACGACGACACCTTCCACAGATCCACATCGCCATCGGTGGCGTGCTTGTCGATGCTGGCCAGTTCCTCCTGCGTGAAGTCCAGCTTCTTGACCGCATCCAGCGAATCATCGAGCTGCTCGACAGTGCGCGCACCGATCAGTGCCGAGGTCACGCGCGCATCGCGCAGCACCCAGGCGATGGCCATCTGCGCGAGGGTCTGTCCGCGCTTGGCGGCAATGTCGTTCAAGGCACGGATGCGCGCCAGGTTGTCGTCGGACAGCATGCGCTGCGGCAGCGAAGGCGCACGCGTCACGCGGGCCCCTTCCGGCACGCCGCCCAGGTACTTGCTGGTCAGGAGACCTTGCGCAAGCGGCGAGAAGCCGATGCAGCCCACGCCCAGTTCTTCCAGCGCCGGCAGCAGGCCGGTTTCGATCGTGCGGTTGAGCATGGAATAGTTGGGCTGGTGGATCAAGAGCGGCACGCCTTCGCTCTTGAGGATGGCCGCGGCCTTGCGGGTCAGCTCGGGCGAATAGGACGAGATGCCCACGTAGAGCGCCTTGCCCTGGCGATGCAGGTGCGCCAGCGCGCCCATGGTCTCTTCCAGTGGGGTGTCGGCATCGACACGGTGCGAATAGAAGATGTCGACATAGTCCAGGCCCATGCGCTTCAAGCTCTGTTCGCAGCTGGCGATGAGGTGCTTGCGCGCGCCGCTGGGACCGCCATAGGGACCGGGCCACATCTGCCAGCCGGCCTTGCTGGAGATGACCAGCTCATCGCGGTAGGGCAGGAAATCCTTGGCCATCCAGCGGCCGAAGTTTTCCTCGGCGGAACCTGCCGGGGGACCGTAATTGTTGGCCAGGTCGAAGTGCGTGACGCCACGGTCGAAGGCACGGCGCAGCACGGCGCGGCCGGTTTCGAAGTTGTCGACGCCACCGAAGTTCTGCCACAGGCCCAGCGAGACGGCGGGCAGCAGCAGGCCGCTGCGGCCAGTGCGGCGGTAGGGCATGCTGCCATCGTAGCGGGAGGGTTCGGCGATATAGCTCATGGGTCTCCTTGGAGAAATGTTCTGCGGGAAGAATCGAGGGGGAACTGCCTGAACTGCCACTTCCTGGGTGGTGTGCAGAAGTCTACGCTTCCGCCACTTATTATTTAAATGCAAAATTTTGATGCGATTGATCTGTCTGACAGATGAATCTCGCGGCCCGTTCCCGACGGATCGTCAGCGCGCCGGCAGGATGATGGTGGCGATCAGGCCGCCTTCCGGATGGTTGCGCAAGAGCAGTTCGCCGCCATGGGCCTGCACGATATTGCGCGAGATGCCGAGACCCAGACCCATGCCGCCGCTGTTCTGGGCGCGCCCGTGTTCCAGCCGCACGTAGGGCTGGAACAGCGTGCCCATGGCATCTTCCGGTACGCCCGGACCATGGTCGCGGATCTCGATTTCCACCAGGTCGCCGCCGGCCCCGGCCGAGGGGCGGATGCTGATCTCGACCTTCTGGCCATAGTACAGCGCATTGTCGAACAGGTTGCCGATGGCGCGCTTCAAGGCCAGCGGCTTGGCTATGACGTTGATGCCGGAGGGCGTGAAGGCGATCTCATGGCCGGCCAGGCGGGCATCGCGGATCATGCGCAGTACCAGCGCATCGAGGCGCACTTCGGTGCGGTTCTCGTGGATGTCGCTGTCCTTCACCGATTGCAGGGCACCCTTGACCATCATGTCCAGCTCATCGAGGTCATCATGGAAATCGGTCCGCATGGCGTCGTCATCCATCAGTTCGGTGCGCAGCTTCAGCCGCGTGATGGGGGTGCGCAGGTCATGCGAGATGGAGACGAACAGGCGCTCGCGGTCTTCCAGGTAGCGCTTGATGCGCTCGCGCATGCCGGAGAAGGCGCGCGCGGTCTTGACGTATTCGCGGCTGCCGGTCTCGGGCAGGCTGGGCACGGTCTCGCCCTTGCCGAAGGCTTCGGCGGCATCGGCCAGGGCGGCCAGCGGACGGGTGGTCCAGCGCACCACGAGGATGGTCAGCAAGAGGATCGCCGCCAGCGACAAACCCTGCAGCACCAGGCGGTCCAGCCAGAGCGGATTGTCGCTGTCGAGGAAATACGGGTTGGGCATGAGCGCGGCCAGGTAGATCCAGCGGCCGCTTTCCACCTGCATCTGGATCACCAGCACCGGGGCCGAGTTGGGCTTGGTCAGCAGGATGTGCTGCACCCAGTTGTCGGGCAGGTCGTTGACGGTGAGGCCATCGCTGGCCACCGGCAGGCCATCCGGCCAGGCGAAGGCCAGCCGCGCTTCCGGCAGGAAGGGCAGGTCTTCGCGCAGGGTCTGGGCGGCCACATCGATGGCCAGGTTGGCCAGGTGACTGTCGCCGATCGATTTGACCGGCACCGCGCTGCTGTTGGCGTTGATGAAGAAACGCGTACCGCCCATCTCGCGCAGCTGCTGGATCATCAGCGGGCGATAGTTGGGCGGCAGGGTCATGAAGTAGCGGATCGCCGAGGCGGCGCTGTGGGCCAGATGCTGGGCGGCCGTGCGGGTCTCGGCCTCGGACTTGCTGCGCAGCTGCACGGCCCAGATCAGGCCGCCGGCCACCTGCGTGACCAGCACGCCAAAGATCATCACCACCGACAGGCGGCCCAGCAGGGAATCCGGCAGCATCCAGTCCAGCAGCGCGGCCAGGCGGCGGCGCAGGCTGGGGGGACGCACGGCAGCGGGCACGGCCAGCGGCGCCGTCTCCGGTGCCAGGCTCTCAGGCGGCTGCGGCACTGACGTCGGCCGAGAAGACATAGCCGGCACCGCGCACGGTCTTGATCAGGTGCGGCTGGCGGCCGCCATCGTTCAGGCGCAGGCGCAGCTTGCTGATCTGCACATCCAGCGAGCGGTCCAGCGGGCCGGCATCGCGTCCGCGGGTTTCTTCACAGAGCACGTTGCGATCGAGCACGTCGCCCGGATGTTCGACAAAATACTTCAGCAATTGGTAATCCATGCCGGTCAGGGGCACGACCTCGCCGGCGCTGTCGGTGAGGGTGCGTTCCACGGTATCGAGCGAGAAGCCGGCGAAGCGGTAGTAGCGCGGCGCCGCACTGTTGTCGATGCCGATGCGGCGGTGAATGGCCTTGATGCGCGCCAGCAGTTCGCGCGGGCTGTAGGGCTTGGCGATGTAGTCGTCCGCACCCAGCTCCAGCCCCACCACGCGGTCGGTCTCGTCGGAGCTGGCGGTGAGCATGATGACCGGCACGTTGGATTTGCGGCGCACCGCCTTGCACAGGGCAAAGCCGTCGGTATCCGGCAGCATCACATCGAGGATCACCAGCGAGAGCTCATCGGCAAAACGCTGGAACTCGGTCAGGAAGGCCGCGCCGTCATGGGCCAGGCGCACTTCGTACTGGTTCTTTTCCAGGTAGGCCTTCAGGAGGGTACGGGTCTTCTGGTCATCGTCGACGATCAATATCTTGCGCGTCATGTTGCTGCTCCATCTCCGAAATTCTTAATCGTTACGATTGCGGGCGAGTGTACGCGCAATCGCTGCAAGCCGTTTCTGGGTCTGTTCTTCGCTCAGGTTGCGGTCGAGGAAGAAGCGCTGCACCTCGGCCACGATGGCGTCCTTGGTCGTATCGTCGGTGGCCATGCGGTGTACCAGGCTGGGGGCCTGCCAGGCCGGACCCTTGCTGAAGGCGCGCCAGGAGTCACGCGCACAGCGGTCCATGTGCGGATCGGCCGCGCGCAGCACGGGAATCGAACCCTTGATCCTATTGTATTCGGACTGCACGGCCGGCGACATGGTCAGCCGCGCCAGCGTTTCCTGCATCGGCTGGTGCGCATAATTGCCGGCGAACATGGCCAGGGTGTCGGTACTGTAGAGGTGGAAGTCGCCCGTGCCGGGCGCCGGTGCACAGCCGAACTGCTGGTCCACTTCCATGCCCCAGGCATTGAGCTCGCCCTTGGCCCAATCGCCCATGATGAGCATGGCGGCTTCGCCGCTGACCATGCTGCGCGCCACTTCGGTCCAGGGCCGTTCGCGCACCGGCTGCGGCATGGCGGCGGCCAGGCTGCGCAGGCGCTTCAAGATATGCAGCATGCGCGCATCGAGGAAGGCGGCCGGGCTCATCTCCACGAACAGGCGGCGATAATAGGCGGGCCCGCTCTCGGCCAGGGCGAGGTTCTCGAAGAGCGTGGCCAGTTGCCAGGCTTCGGCGCTCTGCGCCAGCGGGACGATGCCGGTGCCCTGCAGCTTCTTGACGATCTGGTCGAAGTCGTCCCAGGTCTTGGGTGGCGTGAGGTTGTAGCGCTTGAAGATAGCCGTGTTGTAGAACAGCGAATTGATGCGGTGGATGCCCAGGGGCGCGGCCACCACGTGGCCGTGGTTGTTGAGCAGCGACCAGACGGTGGGGAACATCTGCTTTTCCCAGTTGCCCTGCACGGCCACATTGTCCAGCTCCAGCAAGAGGCCGAGGTCGGCCCACTCGCCGAAGACCACGCCATTCAACTGCGTGACTTCCGGGGCGCGGTTGGCCAGCACCATGCTCTTCAATACTTTGGCCGCGCCCATGCCGGCCCCGCCGGGGATGGCCACGTCGCGCCACTGGATATCCTGCTTGGCCAATTGATTGACTACCACGTTGATGGCCTGGCGCTCGCTGGTCGAGGTCCACCAGTGCAATACCTGCAGGGAACCCCCGCCACCGGCCGGCGGCACCGGCGACTGTGCGCGGGCCGGCAGGCCCGCCATCCCCAGCGCCAGCGCGAGCAGGCACAGCACGGCCAGCCCGAAGCGGGCCGGGCCGACGCGTGCATTCGCGGGCCGTTTCGTTTTTATCATGGGGGGTGCTGTCTCCAAACCGGAAGAGACTATAGCCGGGTGACTGCCATTGTGCAATTTGTGCAGCGGCGCGCCGCCGCCGCACGCATCTTGAAAACGATGAACTCGGTTTAGCTCTTGTTAATAAATGTAAGACTGGTTCTGCTTATCTTATCCACAGGCGCTGCGCGATGCTGCACCACACTCCCCTCCCGCCGCCTCGGAAAATCCGGCCGCGCCATGCTGCGGGTCCTGTAAGGATATGTAATCCGGCGGGCCCGGCGAAATGACTTAATTTCTTTTTGAATCAAACACTTGCGGCACTCTCCGCCGGGCCGCTGCCCGGGCTCGCATCACATGCTGGCCGCTGCTACTGTCACGGCGTTTCGTGGCGCACGGCTGCTGCGATCCCCACAAAAACCAAGGAGACCCAAGATGCAGACCGAACAAAAGGCTGGTCGTTTTCCCCTCATCCCTTCCCTCCCGGCATTGCCGCGTCGCCGCCTGCTGGCCGCCTGTGCCCTGGCCTTGGGCCTCACGGGCCTGGCCGCCGCTCCCAGCCAGGCAGGCACGCTGACCATCGAAAGCTGGCGCGTGGATGACCTGCCACTGTGGCAGGAAGTGCTGATCCCGGCCTTCCAGCGCAGCAATCCGGGCATTACCGTCAAGTTCTCGCCCACCGCCCCCACCGAATACGATTCCAGCCTGGCCGCCCGCATGGCCGGTGGCACTGCCGGTGACCTGGTGGCCTGCCGCCCCTTCGATGTCTCGCTCTCGCTCTACAACAAGGGCCACCTGGAGAAGCTGGACGGCAAGCCCGGCATGGAATTCTTCGCGCCTGCGGCCAAGGCCGCCTGGCAGACCGATGACGGCAAGGATACCTTCTGCATGCCGATGGCCTCGGTGATCCACGGCTTCTTCTACAACACCAAGATCTTCAAGGAACTGAACCTGGAGCCGCCCAAGACGGAAGCAGAATTCTTCAAGCTGCTCGATACCGTCAAGGCCAATGGCAAGTACGCCCCCTTGGTGATGGGCACTTCCGAACAGTGGGAATCGCACCAGGTGCTCTTCACCGGCATCGGTCCCAATTACTGGAAGGGTGAAGAAGGCCGCAAGGCGCTCATCGCCGGCAAGGCCAAATTCACCGATCCGCAATTCGTGGCCGCATGGGAATACGAAGCCAAGCTCGGCAAGTACCTGCCCAAGGGCGCGTCGGCCCAAACCTACAGCGACAGCCAGAACATGTTCGCGCTGGGCAAGGGCGCGGTCTATCCGGCCGGTTCCTGGGATATTGCCTACTTCAACGGCAAGATGGACTTTGCCGCCTTCCCGCCGCCGGTCCCCAAGAATGGCGATGCCTGCTACATCTCGGACCACAACGACATCGGCATGGGCATCAACAAGAAGTCCAGGAACAAGGACGACGCCTACAAGTTCCTGGCCTGGCTGGGCTCGCAGGAGTTTGCCGATCTCTACACCAACAAGGTCACCGGCTTCTTCTCGCTGTCGAACCACCTGATCTCGGTGAAGGACCCGATTGCCAAGCAGATGATGGGCTGGCGCAAGAACTGCGCTTCCACCATCCGCGTCAATTCGCAGATCCTCAACCGTGGCACCCCCAGCATGGAAAACGAGATGTGGAACGTCAATGCCCAGGTGCTCAACGGCAAGATGAGTCCGCAGGATGCGGCGGCCAAGATCCAGGCCGGCTTTGCCAAATGGTACAAGCCGCAACAATGACCTGACGGCCTGGCCAAGCAAGGCATTACCCCGGAGCCAAGGACCCGCCAAGAGGTCCGCTCCCTCCCCTTCAGGAAGAGAGACACCCGTGAAAACCATCCGCGCCTGGCAACTGGCGGTGCTGCTTGCACCCGCCGTGCTGATCTACGCGCTCTTCAGCGCCCTGCCCCTGCTCGATACCCTGCGCCTCGGTTTCTACACCGCCAATGATGCAGGCGTACGCAGCTTCGTGGGACTGGACAACTACCGCACCATCCTGTTCGATCCCGACTGGTCGGCCGCCTTCTGGAATGCCATGTGGAACAACCTCAAGTTCTTCTGCATCCACATGGCCCTGCAGAATCCCATCGGCCTGTTGCTGGCTTCGCTGTTCAGCCTCAAGGGCCTGCGCGGTGCGCGCACCTACCGCACGCTGATCTTCCTGCCCACGCTGCTGTCGGTGGTGATCATCGGCTTCATCTGGCAACTGATCCTCTCGCCGCTGTGGGGCGTGGGCGAGAAACTGCTGGGCTTGGTCGGCCTGGCCGACTGGTTCGCACCCTGGCTGGGGCAGGAATCGACGGCGCTGCTGACGCTGTCGCTGATTTCGGTGTGGCAGTACGTGGGCATTCCCATGATGCTGATCTACGCCGCCCTGCTGGCGGTGCCCGAAGAAGTGCTGGAGGCGGCGCACGCGGAAGGCGCCAGCGGGCTGCGCATCTTCTGGCAGATCAAGCTGCCGCTGATCTATCCGACCCTGGGCCTGGTGACCATCCTCACCTTCGTGGCCAACTTCAATGCCTTCGACCTGATCTATTCGGTCAAGGGCGCGCTGGCCGGCCCCAACTATGCCTCCGACCTGCTGGGCACCTACTTCTATCGCACCTTCTTCGGCTACCAGGCGCAGATCGGCAGCCCGACCATGGGCGCGGCGGTGGCGACCCTGATGTTCCTGGTGATCCTGGCGGGGGTGGGGGCCTATTTCGTGATGGTGCAGCGTCGATTGACGCGCTACGCCCTGTGACGACCAGGAGAACGGCATGCAGCTTTCCTCTTCCGTCGGCACTTCTTCCACTACTGCAACTAACCCGACCACCATGCGCAAACCCTCGCTGATCCAACGCAGCTTCGGCCCCGCCGGCCATCTCTGGGTGCATGCGGTGCTGTGCCTGTATGCGGTGATCGCGCTGTTCCCGATTGCGCTCATCCTCATCAATTCGGTCAAGACCCGCAATGCCATCTTCGAAGGCCCGATGGCCCTGCCCACGGCCGAGACGCTGACCTTCGCCGGTTTCCAGAAGGTGCTGGCAGGCACCCACTTCCTGCTCTATTTCGGCAACAGCCTGGCCGTGACCCTGGCCGCCCTGCTGCTGATCGTGCTTTTCGGTGCCATGGCGGCGTGGGCGCTGACCGAATACCGCTTCTTCGGCAACCGCGCGCTGAATTTCTTCATCGCCATCGGCATCATGATCCCGATCCGGCTGGGCACGGTCTCGATCCTGCAACTGGTGGTGGCGCTGGATCTCATCAATACACGTACCGCGCTGGTGCTGGTCTATACCGCGCAAGGGCTGCCGCTGGCGGTGATGATCCTGTCCGAATTCATGCGCCAGATCCCGGGCGAGCTGAAGGACGCGGCGCGCTGCGATGGCGTGGGCGAACTCAGCATCTTCTTCCGCGTGATCCTGCCGCTGCTGCGTCCGGCCATTGCCACCGTGGCCGTGTTCACCATGATCCCGGCTTGGAACGACCTGTGGTTCCCGCTCATCCTCGCGCCCGGTGAAGACACCCGCACCGTCACGCTGGGCGTGCAGCAGTTCATCGGGCAATACGCCACCGACTGGAATTCGGTGCTGGCGGCGCTGTCGATGGCGGTCATCCCGGTGCTGGTCCTGTACATGGCCTTCTCGCGCCAGCTCATCCGTGGCCTCACCTCAGGCGCCGTCAAATAATTCAAAGGAGACTTCATGGCACACGTCAACATCAAGCAATTGCGCAAGACTTACGATGGCCGCGCCGATGTGCTGGCCGGGCTCAACCTGGATATCCGCGATGGCGAATTCTGCGTACTGGTCGGGCCTTCCGGCTGCGGCAAATCGACCCTGCTGCGCATGCTGTGCGGGCTGGAAGAGATCAGCGGCGGCGAACTGGCCATCGGTGGCGAGGTGGTCAATCACCTGCCGCCGGCCGAACGCGGCATCGCCATGGTGTTCCAGAGCTATGCGCTGTATCCGCACATGAACGTGTACAAGAACATGGCGTTTGGACTGAAGGTGGCCGGCAGCAGCAAGAGCGACATCGATGCGCGCATCCGCCATGCGGCCTCCATCCTGAAGATCGATCACCTGCTGCAGCGCCTGCCGCGCGAACTCTCGGGCGGCCAGCGCCAGCGCGTGGCCATCGGCCGCGCCATCGTGCGGCAGCCGCGCCTGTTCCTCTTCGACGAACCGCTGTCCAATCTGGATGCGGCGCTGCGCGTGCAGACCCGGCTGGAGATCGCCAAGCTGCACCGGCAACTGGCGGCCACCATCGTCTACGTGACGCACGACCAGGTCGAGGCCATGACCCTGGGCGACAAGATCGTGGTCATGCACGAGGGCCGCATCCAGCAGGCGGGCACACCTCTGGAGCTGTACCAGCAGCCGCAGAACCTGTTCGTGGCGGGCTTCATCGGTTCACCGAAAATGAATTTCTTCCCCGGCGTGGTCACACGCTGCGACGACAGCGGCGTGCAGGTCGAGATCGCTGGCGGACTGCGGCTGCTGGCCGATGTCGATCCGCAGGGTGTCGCGCCGGGTGCAGCCGTCACGCTGGGCCTGCGTGCCGAACAGATCCGCGAAGGGCTGGGCGATGGCCAGCCGCTGCGTGGCGTGGTCAACCTGGTGGAGCACCTGGGTGAAGCCAACTTCCTCTATGTGACCCTGGAGGGCGGCCACGACATCGTGGTGCGCGGCGATGGCAATCGCAGCGTGCACATCGGCGAGCTGATCGCGCTCTCCGTACAAAGCCACGCCTTCCATCTCTTCGATGCGCAGGGGCAGGCGCTGCGCCGGCGCAACCCCGGCAACCTGCAGGCGGCACGTCGCCTCGCGCAGGAGTGATCCATGGACGCGATCGCCTATCTGGTGGGCATCGATGGCGGCGGCACCAAGACCCTGGTGCGTCTGGCCTCGCTGCAAGGGCAGGTGCTGGCGCAGGCCAGCGGCCCGGGCTCAGCGTTACGGATTGGCGCGGCGCAGGCATGGCGCGTCATCGGCCAGACCATCGACGCCGCCTTTGCCAGCGCCGGGCTGCAGCGTCCCGCCGATGAGACGCTGGCGGTTGGCATCGGCATCGCGGGCGAGAACGTGGCGCAGTGGTCGGCCGACTTCCGTGCACAGGCCCCGGCCTTCGGCGTGCTGGAAATCGTCAACGATGGCGTGGCCACCTTGCTGGGTGCGCATGGCGGCGCGCCCGGTGCCATCATCGCCGTGGGCACCGGCACCATCGGCCTGTCGCTGGACCTGGATGGCAGCCGCCGCGTGGTCGATGGCTGGGGCTTTCCCAGCGGCGATGATGGCAGCGGCGGCTGGATGGGCTTGCGCGCCCTGCACCATGCGCAGCTGGCCCTGGATGGCCGCAGCCATCGTGGCCCGCTGGCCGACGCCGTGCTGGCGCTGTGCCGCAGTGAACTGCCTGCCAATACCGCACGCGATGAGCGCGCCACCTTGCTGGACTGGCTGGCGCAAGCGGACCAGGCTGCCTTCGCCCGTGCCGCGCGGCCGGTGGTGGCGCACGCCCATGACGATGTCGCCGCCCGCAGCATCCTGCAGGCAGCGGCCGCCGAGATCGGCCGCATGATCGATACCCTCGACCCCGCGCAATGCCTGCCGCTGGCGCTGTGCGGCGGACTGGCCGCTGCCTTGCAGCCCTACCTGGAACGGCGCCAGCAGGCGCGCATCGTCCTGCCGCAAGCCGATGCGGTGGACGGTGCCCTGCTGCTGGTACGACGCGCCCTGCAACCCAAGGAAACCCCGGCATGAATGCACTGACCCAACTGCACGGCAACGTGCTCACTCCCCAAGGCTGGACCCATGGCAGCATGGTCTTCGACCAGCGCATCCGCTCCATCGACGGCCGCCCGCTGCGGCAGCAGCCGCGCGTCATCGATGAAGGCGACTACATCCTGCCCGGCTTCATCGACCTGCACGTGCATGGCGGCGGCGGACGCGACGTGATGGAAGGCGGCGACGCCGTGCAGGTGCTCTCGCGCCTGCATGCGCGGCATGGCACCACGAGTCTCTTGGCCACCACCATGACCGCGCCACTGGAGGAACTGGAAGTGGCGTTGAAAGCCATCCGCACCTCCACCGACAAGCGCCTGCCCGGCCACGCACGCGTGCTGGGGGTGCACCTGGAAGGGCCCTACATCAACCCCGGCAAGCTGGGCGCGCAGCCCGACTTCGCCATCGCGGCCTCGCTTGAGCAGGTGGACTATCTCGACGGCCTGGCCCCCATCAAGCTCATCACCATCGCCCCGGAAGTGGACGGCCACCTGAAGCTGGTCTGCAAGCTGGCCCATCGCGGCATGAAGGTGCAGATCGGCCACACCGCCGGCAGCTATGACGATGGCGTGGCCGCGCTGGCACATGGCGCCTCGGGCTTCACGCACCTGTTCAATGCCATGAGCGGCTTCCATCATCGTGCGCCCGGCATGGTCGGTGCGGCGCTGGCCCACGCGCAGTATGCGGAACTGATTCCGGACCTGTTGCACGTGCACCCCGGTGCCATCCGCGCGGCGCTGCGCTCCATCCCGCGCCTGTTCTGCGTGACCGATTCCACGGCGGCGGCCGGCATGCCCGATGGCGACTATGCGCTGGGCCGGCAGGTGGTGCACAAGTGCGCAGGCGGCGTGCGGCTTGACGATGGCACCCTGGCCGGCAGCGTGCTGACCATGGACCAGGCGCTGCGCAACCTCATCGCACTGGGCATGGACGTGGCCGAAGCCTCGCTGCGCACCTCGACCTATGCCGCCGATTACCTGGGCCTGGCCGACCGCGGCCGCCTGGCCACCGGCCACTACGCCGACGTGGTGGTGCTGGACCGGCAATTTGCCCTCAAGGCTGTCTATGTGGAAGGAGAAGAGATTGACCTCGCTGATGCTTAAGGAAGCCCGCTCTGCGGCCGATTACGTGGCCGTACAGCTGACCCGCGACCAGGACCGCTATGCCGCCCTGGGCGCGCAACTGCGCGCGGCGCCTCCGGCGTCCATCGTCACTGTGGCGCGCGGCAGCTCCGACCATGCGGCCGCCTATTGCGCCTATCTCATCATGGCCCGGCTGGGCCGCATCGTGGCTTCGCTGCCGATGTCGCTGGTGACGCTGAACCGGGCTCCCCTGCAGGTGCGCGATGCGCTGGCCATCGCCATTTCGCAATCCGGGCAGAGTCCGGATGTGGTGGAGCCGATCCGCTATTTCCAGGCGCAGGGGGCGAGCACGGTGGCGCTGGTCAACCAGGCCGATTCGCCACTGGCCAGCGCGGCGCAGTGGAGCCTGCCGCTGCATGCGGGCGTGGAAGCCAGCGTGGCAGCCACCAAGAGCTTCATCGCCAGCCTGGTGGCGGGGGCCTTGCTGACGGCACACTGGCAGGATGATGCCGCGTTGCTGGATGCCCTGGTGCAGTTGCCGCAGGCGCTGCGGACAGCGTGCGAATCCGACTGGTCAGCGGCGGTCGAAGCCCTGGTCCCGGCCGATCGCCTCATGATCGTGGGGCGCGGCATCGGCTTCCCGCTGGCGCTGGAGGCCGCGCTCAAATGCAAGGAAACCTGCGCCATCCAGGCCGAGGCCTTCAGCGGCGCAGAGATCAAGCACGGGCCGATGGCCTTAATCGAGGAAGGTTATCCGCTGCTCATGTTCGCCACGCGCGGACCCTCGCAGGCCGGCATGCTGGCGCTGGCAGCCGAGATGCGCGCACGCGGGGCCAAGGTCTTGCTGGCGGCCCCCGGGGATGTGATCGAGCGCGACCTCACCTTGCCGGTAGCGGCCACGCCGGACCTCGATCCCATCGTGGCAATCCAGGCTTTCTATGTGATGGCGGCGCAATTGTCCGCCGCGCGCGGGATGGATGCGGACCGGCCGCGGCATCTCAACAAAGTCACAAAAACGAACTAAGTCCGCCGTTCATGCCTGTGCCTGCCGCGCCTCTTCAATGAAGGCGCGCAGGTAGTCGATCTCCACGTCGCTCTCGCGCGCACCCAGGTAGATGTGCTTGGCGATGCCCTGCTTGCCCAGGCGTACCGGCACGATCTCCATCTGCTCGGCATATTCCAGCACCAGCCAGCGCGGCAGGGCCGCCACGCCGCGTCCGCTGGCCACCATCTGCAGCATGATGTCGGTGGTCTCGATGGTCTTGTGCCGGCGCGGCACGATGCCGGCCGGCGCGAGGAACTGGGTGTAGATGTCGAGCCGGTCCACCGGCACCGGATAGGTCACCAGCACCTCGTTGTTCAATTGCTTGGGCTTGACGTAATCGACGCCGGCCAGCGGATGGTCGGCCGCCACCACCAGCACCTGTTCATAATCGAACACAGGCTCAAACACCAGGCCGGGCTTGTCCAGCGGATCGGGCGTGACCAGCAGGTCGATCTCGTAACCGAAGAGCGCACCGATGCCGCCGAACTGGAATTTCTGCTTCACGTCCACATCCACATCCGGCCAGGCGGCCAGGTAGGGCGACACCACTTTCAACAGCCATTGGTAACAGGGGTGACATTCCATGCCGATGCGCAGCGCGCCACGCTCGCCCTGGGCAAACTGGCGCAAGCGTTCTTCGGCCAGGTTCAGCTGCGGCAGCACGCGGTTGGCCACCGCCAGCAGGTATTGGCCGGCTTGCGTGAGGCGCAGGTGGCGGCCTTCACGCAGCCAGATGTCGGTGCCGAGTTGCTGCTCCAGCTTCTTCATGCTGTGGCTCAGCGCCGACTGGGTGACGTGCAGCACGCCGGCTGCGGCCGTGAGCGAACCCTGGCGTTCGACTTCCTGCACGATGGAGAGGTGGATGCGGTCCAGCATGATGTTGAATGGAACTCATGGTTGATGGCGATTCCATCATTTTAAGTCATGTGCATTCCGGCATGAAATCCTCGCGGGCGGTAGATAGTCCGATGCCGGATCATTCTTTCCAGCGACTCCAAAAACTAAGTCTTTTTATTTCCTTGTTCGTTTGTTGCATCGTTGCATTTAGCTGGAAGAATGCCACTTTCTTGCAAAATGCTGACAGAGCTCATTGCCCGGACGTTCTTTTCTGGTGCGGCTTTTCAGTCAGTGCTTTGTCAGTTTCCCGTATCACGCGATCTCTGCATTCTGAAACACTTCGCGTCGAACCTTTCAACTTGACCGTGCTCGAATCCTAACAGTGTGCGAGGCCTTGGCTGGCATCGCACGGTTACATCCCATCACAATTTTTGCGTCAACTGGGTAGCCGCGCCTGCCGTTAGCCAGGCTATCGCAACGTCATTTTCCTGCTTCGGCACGGATCGAGGATTTCATCATGACAACAAGAAACAGATCTTCCGCCCTCATCGTCTCGGCTTCACTGCTCGGTGCAGTGCTGGCCCTCTCGGCCTGCCAGAAGCAGGACGCCACGCCGCCCACGGCCGCGGCCGCACCGGCAGCACCGGTCACGCCGCCCTACACGCCGCCCACGGCAGATCAACTGTCGCAGATGGTGGCGCCCATTGCCCTGTTCCCGGACAAGCTGGTGGCGCAGGTGCTGGCCGGGGCCACCTACCCTGACCAGATCGTCGCGGCCAACCAGTGGCTGGGCCAGAACGGCGCCCTCAAGGGCGATATCCTGCAGGCCGCCGAAGACAAGCAACCGTGGGACGTGAGCGTGAAGTCGCTCACCATGTTCCCGGCGGTGCTGTCACAGATGGCCGCCAACCCGGACTGGACCCGCTCGCTGGGAGACGCCTTCGTCAATGATCCCAACGACGTGATGAACGCCATCCAGGCCCTGCGCCTGCGCGCGCAGCAGGCGGGCAACCTCAAGAGTTCCTCGCAGCTGAAGGTGGTCAGCACCGCCCGCAGCAGCGAGACCGTGCGGGTGGATAACCCGCCCGAACCGCGTCCGGTCTATGCCGGTGCGCCAGTGATCCCGCCGCCGCCGCAGACCATCGTGATCGAATCCAGCCAGCCCGACCGGGTCTATGTGCCGGCCTACAACCCGGCCGTGGTCTACGGTCCGCCGGTACCGGTCTATCCGGGCTATGCGTATCGTCCGCCCAGCCCGGTGGCCAATGAAGTGGTGGTGGGTGCGCTGTCCTTTGGCGTGGGCGTGTTCGTCGGCGAAGCCATCAGCCACCACGGTGACTGGGGCTGGCATGACTGGGGCATGCACTGGGGCGGCGGTGGCGGCGATCGGCCGTCCGGCGACTGGCAGCGTCCGGCCGTGGTGTACAAGAACACCACTTATGTGTCGCACTCCACCACGGTGATCAATCGCGTCACCAACAACAACGTGACGGTCAACAATACGCGCGTGGTCAACAACAACGTGAATAACGTGAACAACGTCAACAATGTGAGCAACGTCAGCAACGTGAACAACGTGCGCAACGTCGACCAGCGCAACCTCATCAACCAGACCCGCATCGACAATCACCGCGAAGCGGTGGCACCGGCCGCCATGAGCATGCCGCACTTCACCACCAGCGACGCACGACCCGGCGCGATGCCTGTACAGCATGCCCTGGTGCCACAGCAGAAGCCGGAGCCAGCCAATCTGCACGCGCAACAGGTACAGCAGAAGGAAGCGGCGCAGCAACAGGAGGCGCGGCAACACCAGCAAGCGGCACTGCAGGCGCAGCAGGCCCAGCGTGAGCAGCAGGAACAACATCAGCTGCAGCAACAACAGGAGCAGCGCGCGCAGAAGGAGCAGCAGGCTGTGCGTGAACATGAGCAGCAGGCCCAGCAAGCCCGCCAGCAGGCCGAAGAAAGGAAGGTGCAGGCGATGAAGCAGGAAAATGCCCGTCCGCAGATGCAGGCCCATATCCCAGCACCGGCGGCGCGTGAAGAACGTCCGGCATCGCACGAACAGAAGGTGGCGCCCCATGCACAGGAGACGCATGGCGAGCCCAGGCATGAACCTGCCAAGCACGAGGCAGACAAACACGCCAACGACAAGCATGAAGGCGAGAAGCACGAGGGAGAAAAGCATAACGGCTGAGGCCGCCAGCGCCCGCCTCCCATCGCCGGGTACCAATACAGAGGGCCGCTTCCATGCGGCCCTTTGTCTTTGTGTTTGACGCTGCGGCAATCAGTTGCCGATGTTGTCCGGATCAGTGCGCTGGTCCAGCGTCAGCTGCAGGAAGGCCAGGTCCAGCCACTTGCCGAATTTGGTACCCACCTGCGGCATGTGGCCGACCTGCTCGAAGCCGAGCTTCTTGTGCAGGGCGATGGAGCCCACATTGCTGGCATCGATGGCGGCCACCATCACGTGCTTGCCGACGGCGCGCGCACGCGGGATCAGCGCTTGCATCAGGGCCACGCCCAGGCCTTCGCCCCGGTGCTCCTTGTGGACATAGACCGAATGCTCCACCGAATGGCGGAAACCATCGAAGGGTCGCCAGTCACCGAAGCTCGCATAGCCCAGCACCTTGTCGCCCTCCACCGCCACCAGCACCGGATAGCCCAGCTGGCGACGGGCGGCCAGCCAGTCCTGGCGGTTCTGGTCGTCTACCAGCTTGTCGCTCCAGATGGCGGTGGTATTGACCACGGCGTCGTTGAAGATCAGGGTGATGCCTGGGATGTCGGCGGGGGTAGCGTCGCGGATCTGCATGGTGTCTCGGTCTCGGGTATCAGGTATGGGGTTCTACGGGAACAATTGTGTGGGTGAGCAGTGTAGCCGAAGACGGGGAGGGGCGGATCTTGCCGCGCGGCAGTGTCTTAAGACATCCGACAACTAGAGGTGTTAGAATGCGTGCGCTCATCCATAGAGCAACCCGCCTTGCCTGATTGAACATGGCCAGGACCGGGAACCACAAGAAATGCCAGCCCCGCAGGCTGGACGCAAGATCGGAGACGAGTTGACGCACTCTGAGATTGCGACCCATGACCGATTCCATTGTCCCGACGCCTCATCCTGCGTACACCGCTCCCCGCGGCGGCGCGGGTGCCGGCGCGCGTGCCGTGCATCGATCCTGGCAGGCGCAGTCCTGCCTGAGGCGTCCGTGTGCCGGCGCTTCGCGCAGCTTGTTTTCCACCTACTCCTTATTGCTCCCATCATGACCACCAAGTTCAGTCCCTCGCGGCGTGCCGTCCTCACGGCCACCGCAGCGGCGGTGCCGCTAGTCTCGCTGCCCCTGCTCAAGCAGGCCCGGGCCGATGGCCTGGAAGGCATCGAGCTGCAGCACTACAAGCCGGTGTTCTTCAATGCCGCCCAATGGCTCTTCATCCTGGCCGCCTGCGACCGCCTGATCCCCGCCGAAGGGCGCGGGCCCGGCGCGCTGGAAACCAATGTGCCGGTCTTCATCGACCAGCAACTGCACGCCGGCCTGGGCAGCGACATTTACCAGCAGGGTCCGCACCAGCCGGATGCACCGGCCACGCTGGGCTTCCAGATCCCCTATGCGCCGCAGGACGTCTATCGCATCGGCATCGAGCTGACCCAGCAGATCAGCCAGCAACAGCACGGCAAGCGCTTCGAGCAGCTGGAGGCCAAGGACAAGGATGCCCTGCTGACCTCGCTGCAGAAGAATGGTGCGGACTTCGCCGCGCTGGGCGAGAAGGCGATGAAGCCATCGCAATTCTTCGGCCAGCTGCTGGGCGATACCAAGAACGGCTACCTGGCCGATCCCATGTACGGCGGCAACAAGGACATGAAGGCCTGGGTCGCCATCGGCTTCCCCGGCGCGCGTGCGGCCTATACCGAATGGGTGGACCAGCACAACGTGAAGTATCCGCTGGGGCCCGTGAGCCTGTCGGGCAAGCGCGCCTGATGCGCGGCCCCGTCTCCACGTTCACGCCTGCAACCTCTTACTGACTTGATTCCATGCCTAACATTACCAACGACGACGTCGACGTCGTCATCGTCGGCCTCGGCTGGGCCGGCTCCCTGATGGCCATCGAACTGGCCCAGGCCGGCCTGAAGGTACGCGCCCTGGAGCGCGGCCCGGACCGTCCGCCCGAAGACTTCGCCTATCCCAAGCCAGCCGACCAGTACGGCTACGCCACCCGCAACAAGGTCTTCGCCACGCCGCGCGATGCCGCGCTGACCGTGCGCTACAACACCGCGCAGCAGGCGCTGCCGACCCGCAAGTGGGGCGCCTTCGCACCCGGTACCGGCGTGGGCGGCTCGGGCCTGCACTGGACCGCCGTGCTGATCCGCGCCACGCCCACCGACCTCAAGCTCAAGACCTACGCCGACCAGGCCTACAAGCACAGCAATCTCGACCCCGAGATGCGCATCAAGGATTTCCCCTTCACCTGGAACGAGATCGAGCCGCACTACGATTTCTTCGACAAGGTCTGCGGCCTGTCGGGCAATACCGGCAACCTGCGCGGCCAGATCCAGCCGGGCGGCGATCCCTTCGAGGGACCGCGTTCGAACCCCTATCCGCTGCCGGCGCTGCACGACACCTACAACAACACCCTGTTCGCCGACGTGGCGCGCAAGCTGGGCTACCATCCCTTCCCCAATCCCTCGGCCAATGTCTCGCAGGCCTGGACCAATCCGTATGGCGCACAAATTGCACCTTGCAACTATTGCGGTTTCTGCAGCAAGTATCCCTGCCTGAACTATTCCAAGGCTTCGCCGCAGACCACCATCCTCGATGTGGTCAAACGCCTGCCCAACTTCGATTACAAGGTCAACGCCAACGTCATCCGCGTGGACCTGCACGCCGACAAGAAGACCGCACGCGGCGTGACCTACATCGACGAGAACATGAAGGAAGTGTTCCAGCCGGCCAAGATCGTGATCCTCTCCAGCTTCCAGTTCGCCAACGTGCGCCTGATGCTGCTGTCGGGCATCGGCAAGCCCTATGACCCGATCACCGAGACTGGCGTCATCGGCCGCAACTATGCCTTCCTCTCCAATGGCGGGGCGACGCTGTTCTTCAAGGACAAGCATTTCAATTCCTTTGCCACGGCCGGTGCCACCGGCGAAATGTTCAACGACATCTCGCCCGGCAACTTCGACGACGGCATCAAGCTGGGCTTCATCGGCGGTGCCAAGATCCACAGCTCGCAAGCCTCGGGCGCGCCCATCGGCACAGCCCTGCCGCCAGGCACACCGAGCTGGGGACGCGGCTGGAAGGAAGGCATGATCGACTGGTACGACCATTCCATGAAGATCAGCATCACCACCACCTGCATGTCCTATCGCGGCCATTTCCTGGACCTGGATCCGAACTACAAGGATCCCTGGGGCCAGCCGCTGTTGCGCATGACCTTCGACTGGCGCCAGAACGAACTGAAGCTGCAGCGCTACCTGCGCGACATCGTGCTCAAGATTTCCAAGGAGCTCAATCCGGACCACATGTCGGAGAGCTTCCTGGCCCTGGATTCGCACTGGGACATCACCAAGTACGTGTCCACCCACAACGTGGGCGGCGCCATCATGGGTGATTCGCCGCGCGATTCGGCCTTGAACAAGTACCTGCAATCCTGGGATGTGCACAACGTCTTCGTCCCCGGCGGCAATGCCTTCCCGCAGAACTTCCAGGCCAATCCGACGGCCACCATCGGCGCCATCACGCTCATGGCCGCGCACGCCATCAAGACGCAGTACCTGAAGAACCCCGGCCCGCTGGTCCAGGCATGAAGGGGGGAGAGAACATGAAAAAAATGACTTCATTGCTGGCCGCTCTGGCCTTGTCTCTGAGTGTGCTGGGTGGGCTGGGTGCCTGCAATGCAGCGCAGGCGGCCGACCAGGATGTGGTCGCGCGCGGCCAGTACCTGGCCCGTGCCGGCGACTGCATGGCCTGCCACAGCGCCGCCGGCAAGCCGGCCTATTCGGGCGGACTGGCCATCGACAGCGGCCACGGCATCATCTATTCCACCAACATCACGCCGGACAAGGAACATGGCATCGGCAACTACAGCGAAGCCCAGTTCTCCGCTGCCGTGCGCCATGGCGTGCGCGCCGATGGCACGCAGCTCTATCCGGCCATGCCCTACCCCAGCTATGCCAAGGTGAGTGACGAGGACATCCACGCCCTCTACACCTACTTCATGCAAGGGGTGAAACCGGTGGCCGCCACGCCGCCGGCCAGCAGCATGAGCTTCCCCTTCAACATCCGCTGGGGGATGAAGCTGTGGAATGTCTTCTTCGCCAATGACAAACCGTTCAAGGAGCAGGACGGCTGGAGCGCCGAGATCAAGCGAGGTGCCTATCTGGCCGAGGGCCTGGGCCACTGCGGCAGCTGCCACACCCCGCGCGGGTTCGCCATGAACGAGAAGGCCAGCGACAGCAGCCAGGCGCAATTCCTCTCGGGCGGCGACCTCAACGGCTGGGCGGTACCGTCGCTGCGCGGCATGCCGCACTGGAGCGCGCAGGACATCGTCGACTACCTGCAGACCGGCCGCAACAAGACCGCCTCGGTGGCCGGCGAGATGAGCCTGGTGGTGGAACACAGCACCGCGCACCTCAAGCCGGAGGACCTGCAGTCCATCGCGGCTTACCTCAAGACGCTCTCGCCGGTGGCCTCGGCCAGCAGCGGCCGCGTCACCCCGCAAGGGGCCGAGGCGACCACGAAGAAGCTCACGGCCGCCAAGGACCTGAGCCTGGGCGAGCGCTTGTACCTGGACAATTGCGCGGCCTGCCACTTCGTCAACGGCAAGGGCGCGCCGGGCATCTTCCCGGTACTCGATGGCGCGACCGTGGTCAATGCCGACAATCCCAGCGCATTGCTGCACGTGATCCTGGCTGGCGCGCGCACGCCCTCCACCGAGAAGGCACCGTCGATCCTGGTCATGCCGGGCTTTGCCCATCGCCTCTCGGACAAGGAAGCGGCAGAACTGGCCAGCTTCGTGCGCCAGGGCTGGAGCAACCAGGCAGGGGCGGTGTCGGAGAAGGAAGTGAAGCGGATGCGGGAAGGCCTCGCCAAGCACGGGTCCTGATTTCCTGCGCCCATTGCCGCTGTGAAGGAGAAGGCTCGCATGGCAACATGCGGGCCTTTTTTACGCCGCGCTCACGCCATGCCGGCCGCACGACGATTGACCACGATGAGCGATCGCGCCACTATAGCGCCCAGGCAATTCTTCTTGAAAGCACGCATGCTCCTCACTTATGGCGCCACCTATCGCGGCAAGCACATCAGCGTCTCCTGCACGCAGCAACGCGATGGCGACGTCCTTTGCACCGTGCAGGTCGACGGCGAACCGGCCCCCGGCCTGCGCGGCAATCCCTTCGCTTCGGTGGCCTCGGCACAAGTGGCTGGCGTGGGTTACGCGCGGGCGGTGATCGATACCCAGCTCGACAATGACGTGGCCGAGCACCACGGTTATTTCATCCGGGTCAGCAGCAGGGAACAGATCGACGGCACCTGGGTCGGCAGCTACCAGCTGCATCGCAATGACAACCCGGTCGCCTTCCGGCGCGTGGTGTGCGAGGACTTTCGCGGCAATACTTCGGTAGAGGCAGAACAGTATGCAATGGCCACGGCCTTCGTGGCAGTGGACGCCGAGGTCAAGGCCGGCAAGCTCTGAGCGGACGGAAAGGCTTCAGGCCGCTTTCCTGCGGCGGGCCGGCAGCTTGTCGTGCTGGGCCAGGATGGCCGACAGCAGTCCGGGAAAGCGCTGCTCGATTTCGGCGTGGCGCAAGGTGTTGATGTGGGCGGTGCCATTGCTCTCGGTGCGCACCAGGCCGGCTTCGCGCAAGACCTTGAAGTGATGCGAGACGGTGGACTTGGGACGCCCGCCATCGAGCTCACCGCAGGTCGCACATTCCACGCGCGCCAGGTGGCGCACGATCTCCAGGCGGATCGAATCGCTCAGCGCGTAGAGCACGCGCTCCAGCACGAACTCGGCAATCTCGGGATGTTTGTAGGGACGCATCTGCAAGATGATACACCCTGGGTTATACTCCTTCCATAGTTCGAATATTTACGAACAACCGAAGCGAGTGCTGTGCCAGTGCAGTGCTTGTTGATTTCATTTTCATCATTGACAAGAAGCCACCCATGTCTGCTCTCTTTACTCCCTTCAAGCTCAAGGACCTGACCCTGCGCAACCGCATCGCCGTCCCGCCCATGTGCCAGTACATGGCGGTGGACGGCAAGGCCAACGAATGGCACCTGTCACACTACGCCAGCATTGCCCGAGGCGGCGCCGGCCTGGTGATCGTGGAAGCCACCGCCGTGGCGCCCGAAGGCCGCATCACGCCGGGCTGCACCGGCATCTGGTCGGACGAACTGGCGCAAGCCTTCGTGCCGGTGGTACAAGCCATCAAGGCCGCCGGTGCCGTGCCCGGCATCCAGATCGGTCACGCCGGTCGCAAGGCCAGCGCCAATCGTCCCTGGGAAGGCGACGACCATATCGCTGCCGACGATGCCCGCGGCTGGGACACCATCGCCCCCTCCGCGATTGCTTTCGGCAAGGGCTTGCCCAAGGTCCCCAAGGCCATGAGCCTGGACGACATCGCCCGCGTGCGCCAGAACTTCGTCGATGCGGCCATCCGCGCCCGTGACGCCGGCTTCGAATGGCTGGAGCTGCACTTCGCCCATGGCTACCTGGGCCAGAGCTTCTTCTCGGCGCATTCCAACCAGCGTGATGACATCTATGGTGGCAGCGTCGAAAACCGCGCCCGCTTCCTGCTGGAAACCCTGCGCGCCGTGCGTGAAGTGTGGCCGGAACACCTGGCGCTGACGGTGCGCTTCGGCGTGCTGGAATACGATGGCCGCGACGAGCAGACGCTGGTCGACTCCATCGGCGTGGTGCGCCAGTTCAAGGAGATCGGCATGGACATGATCAGCGTGACCATCGGCTTCACCATTCCGGACGTGCAGATCCCCTGGGGCCCGGCCTTCCTCGGTCCGATCGCCCAGCGCGTGCGCGAGCAAGCGGGAGTGCCGGTCTCTTCCGCTTGGGGCTTCGGCACGCCGGAACTGGCCGAGCGCGCCGTCAAGGAGGGCCAGCTCGACCTCGTGATGGTGGGCCGCTCGCACCTGGTCAATCCGCACTGGACTTACCAGGCCGCCAAGGAACTGGGCGTGGAGCGCCCTTCCTGGACGCTGCCGGCACCTTACGCGCACTGGCTGGAACGTTATTGATGGGCTGATGCGGCGGCGTGCTGCGACTTGCTGCGACTTGCTGCTTGGCAGGATGACAGCATTGCCAGCCTGCAAGCCGCTCGGGGATTCCCTGAGCGGCTTGTTTGTTTTCTAGGGAAAATCACTAGAGCCAGGCAAGGTGCTTTCTCCTAAGATGAAGTCGTCTTGAGGAGATCATCATGTTCACCACCTTCCTGCTGACTGCCGTTCTCTCTACGCTGGTGACCGTTGCGTTGTCGGCAACGGGCATCTACCTGTTGGCCGAAGCGCGCTGGCGGCATCATCCGCTGGCCGGCCGTGCCAGCCTGCCGCCTCATCGGCTGCCGTATTGAGCGAGCGGGACGGCACCGTCTCCGGTGCCGCCTGGTGTGTGTCTGCCTGAATCGCGATGAAATGATGTTGGCCCCCTGGTCATTGGACCCGGGGGATTTTTTTTGCGTGAGCTGCGTGCTACCTGTCGGGGCAAGGCGTACCGGACTTCCAGGAAGAGCGAACCATCAACACTTTTTTGTAACGCCTGATACGATTTCGAGCCAGGCGCAAGTGACCAAAAAAATCAGTAAAACAGCAAAGCCCACAAGGGAACGCTGGCCAGCAGCAGACAGCCAAGGAAAGCGGCAAGGAAGAGCAGTTTTTTCTTTCGGGTGGCCATGGTGAACCTGCAGGACGGAAATGGGCGCGCGTGCGCAAGGCCGCAGTGTACCGCGCCCGCCGCCATCAGGCCATGCCGTTGCGGCCGTAGGCACGGAAGCCGGGCCGCTCGCTGAGGCGCTCGCAATACGCTGCCACGGCCGGCAAGGGCGCATGCTCCAAGGGCGTGCCGAACCAGCGATTGACCGACAACCCGACCGGAATATCGGCCAGCGTGAATGCAGGCCCCGCCACGAAACCGCCACTGTGCTGCAACTGCTGCTCCAGCACCTGCATGAAGCGTGTCCAGCCGGCGATGGAAGCCGCCAGTTGCTGCGCATCGCCATGCTCGGGCGACTTGCGCACCAGCGCCATGAAGGCATAGCTCCAGCTGCGGTTGAGGTCGCTGGCCTGCCAGTCCATCCACTGGTCGATGCGCGCGCGCAGGCGGGGTTCCTGCGGATACAGCGCGGTGCCGCCGTACTGCGCGGCGAGATAGCGCAGGATGCTGTTGGACTCCCACAGGACGAAGCCCTCATCATCGATCACCGGCACCATCGCATTGGGATTCATGGCAACGAAGGAAGGCTCGCTGGTCGGTTTGAAACCGATGCCCCAGTCCTGCCGCTCGAAGGCAATGCCCAG
Source organism: Herbaspirillum sp. CAH-3 (assembly GCF_009668275.1). Classification (NCBI taxonomy): domain Bacteria; kingdom Pseudomonadati; phylum Pseudomonadota; class Betaproteobacteria; order Burkholderiales; family Oxalobacteraceae; genus Herbaspirillum; species Herbaspirillum sp. CAH-3. The sequence continues at coordinate 31,724 of NZ_VSWE01000018.1, forward strand.
CTCGGTGCAGGCCCACAGGACCTTGCGTACGTTGATGGAATTGTCGCGGCCGTAGATCGTCAGCATGCGGGCTCCTGTACAGTAAGTGTCAGGGTGGCAAGCCTAGCAGGTGGCCCGGTACGGTGCCATGCACAGTTCTTCCTCATTCTCCCCGGTGACTGTTGCGCTGCAGTCAAGTGGCCCGGTACAAAGCTGCCAACTGTACCGGGACGGCTCGCGGAAGTGGCCGTACAATCGTCCTCCCACTGGCCATTCCTGCCGCCCTCGCCCATGTCTTCCTCCAACATTGCCAAGCTGTTGCTGCTCGCTGCCATCTGGGGCACCAGCTTCATGCTCATGCGCATTGCCGCACCGGTCTTCGGTCCCATGCTGACCACCTTCGGCCGTGCCTCGCTGGCCACGCTGTCGCTGCTGGCCTTTGCCCGCGTGCGCGGGGTACCGCTGCAGTGGCGCCGCAACTGGCTGCCCTACCTGGTGATCGGCATCTTCAATACCGCCCTGCCCTTCGCGCTGTTTGCCTGGTCCGCGCTGCACATTCCCTCGGCCTACATGGCCACCATGAACTCGCTGGCGCCGATCTTCACGGCCATGTTCGGTTTCCTGCTCCTGGGTGAACGACTGAGCCTGGTGCGTACCGGAGCCTTCGTGCTGGGCCTGGTCGGCGTGGCGGTGCTGGTCGGCATCGGCCCGGCACCAGTCGATGCGCTGGTGATCGCCGGAGTGCTGGCGGCCATGGGTGCGGCGGTCAGCTATGGTTTTGCGGCCACCTTCACGCGCATGCGCGCCGGCGGCATCCCGCCCATCGCCATGGCCACCGGCAGCCAGTTCGCCGCGGCCCTGTGCCTGCTGCCGCTGGCTGCGCCGTCGATGCCGCATGCGCTGCAGGCCGGCACCCTGCCTGCGCTGTTATCTGTACTGGTGCTGGGCGTGGTCTGTACCGGTATCGCTTACGCACTGTTCTTCCAACTGATTGCCGCTGAAGGGGCGACCAAGGCCATCACCGTGACCTTCCTGGTGCCCATGACCGCTTCGCTGTGGGGCTGGCTGCTGCTGGATGAACCGGTGACCGTGGGCACCGTGACCGGCATCGCCGTCGTGCTCATCGCCACCGCCACCGCCTTGCGGGCCAAACCGGCAGCGGCCGCCAAGGACAAGAAAGTGGCGGCCTGATTCGAGGCTGACCCAAACAAAAATGCGCTGCGGGGAAATCCGCAGCGCATTTTTTTCATGCCATCCAGGTTCGGCTTACCAGCCGTACTGCACGCACGCCTTGCGATACGCCAGCCCTGCCAGCGCCACATCTTCCAGCCCGATGCCGATGGCCTTGTAGATGACGATGTCCTCGTCCTGGCGCTGATAAGGCATGCTGCCATCGACAGCCTGCGCCAGTTCCATCACCTTGTCCCACTCGAACACGCCCGGCGCGCACTGCACCAGGTCGCCGGCCTCCTGCTGCGCCTGCGGCTTCCATTCCACGAACAGCGCGGCGGCACGGCCGATGGCGGTATCGTCCAGCTCGCGCACGTTGGCCTTGGAGGCACCGACGGCGGCGACGAACGCCCCCGGACGCAGCAGCTTGCCATCGAACAGCGGCGTGGCTGACCGAGTCACGGTCACCAGCACGTCCGCTGCGGCAGCGGCTTCATCGATACTCACCACGCGCGCCGGAACGCCCAGGGTGCGCGTGACCTCCTCGGCCAGGGCTTCGCGGCCCGACAAGCCGGCGATCAATACTTCCTTGAACGGCCGCACCTGCAGCAGCGCCGGAATGTGCGAACGCGCCTGCACGCCGGTGCCGACCACGGCCAGGGTGGCGGCGTCCTTGCGGGCCAGCGCGTCGCAGGCCACGGCCGTGGCAGCGGCGGTGCGCAGGCCGGTCATGGCATCGCCTTCGAGGGTGCACAGCGGAGCGCCCGTCTCGCTGGAGAACAGCTGGATGACGAACTTGAACTGGCCCTTGATGGTGGTGTAGACCTTGGCCCCGGCAATACCGGCCGAGGGAATGACTGCCCCCATCATCGACAGCATCACGCCATTGGCAGCACTGGTGCGCACGCGCCCCTGGTGTGCACCCTCGGCGGCGTGGGCAAATGCCTCGCGCATGGAGGCGATGGCGTCTTCGGTGGTCAGCAGTTCGCTGACCTGCTGGTTGGTAAGAAATTTCATGCGGGACCTTGGCTTCAAAAAATGCAGGAGAAATTACGGCGTGCCGTGCTCGGCCTTGAGATAGTTCCAAATCCGGTCTATGTCCGGATTGGCGCCATCGAGGCGGCGATAGACGCGGATATCCATCTCGTCGCACCACAGCCCCTGCTCCAGCGCTTCGCTGTCGTTTGGGGCGATGGCCAGGGTCAGCTTGCCTTCGGCGATCTCGCGCGAGACCGCGCTGGCCGGCAGCCAGGCGATGCCGTGGCCTTCGACGGCCATGCTCTTCAAGCCTTCGGCCAGGTCGGTCTCGAAGCGGCGGAACAGGTGCACGCGGCGCGGGCTGGAATGCAGGGCCTTCTCGACGATGCGCGAGAGCGAGGAATACGGGGAATAACTGAGGAAAGGTTGCGGATCGTTGGGCGTGCCCGGCAACACGTACTTGGGCTGGCCGCCAGGCAGCGTCTTGACGTAGGGACGCAGCGGCTCCTTGCCCAGCGAGAGCACGGCATAGCGTTCGGTATCGAGGGCGATGCCCTGCTGGCGATGGTCATAGCACAGCAGCAGGTCGCAGTTGCGTTCCACCAGGGCCATGACGGCATCGTGCACGTTGCCGGCCATGACGGTGGTGGCGATGGCGCCGATGGTCTTTTCGATTTCCGACAGCAGCTTGGGGAACACCGTCAGCAAGAGCGTGTGCGGCATCGCAAAGCGTACCGAGGATTGCGCCCCGGCCAGCTGGCCGCGCAGCACCAGCCTGGCCTGCATGGACTGGTTGAGCATCTCCTTGGCGATGGGGACGAAGGATTCACCGGCCGGCGTGAGCGTGCAGGGATAGGACGAACGATCGAACAGTTCGGCACCCAGCCAGGTTTCCAGCGAGCGAATGCGGCGACCGAAGGCCGGTTGCGTCACATTGCGCAGTTTGGCCGAGCGGCTGAAGTTCAGCGTATCGACGACCGAGAGGAAGTCCTCCACCCATTTGATTTCCATCTTCCCTACCCCGTTGGCGTGCCGCGCTGGTCCGGCGGCTTGTCTTTGGCGCCTGCCACGTTGTACCTGGCCGCGACCTTCCCTTGGAACGCCAGCCACTATACCGAAATGGCATGGGCAGCGCCCCATGCCATTTTGGCATGGGGCGCAGGAAAAGCGGGTGAACAGTCGATGAATAAACGATGAGACGCAGTGGCAGCTCAGACGGTGGCCTGCAACAGCGCCGGCGGCATCAGCGGCAAGCCGTGACGGAAAACGGCTTGTCCGAGAATGTCTGCCGCGTCGTACCGGGCATCGCGCAGGCACAGGTCCAGTCGCACCTGCCGGCCCGTACGGTCAAGCCGCACGGCGCGCAGGTAGTGGCGCTGCGGGAGCACGGCCGCCGCAGGGCCGGTCATGGCAGCCGAGAACGGCGCGCCCCAGCAGGTGAGCGCGAAGCCCTGCTGTTCCAGCCAGTGGCACAGGGCAGCGAGCAGTGACGGGTTGTCGGGCAACAACAGATCCGCATCGGCAGGCGCCTGCGACAACGGCAGATCCTGCAGCCACCGCGCAAAGCTGCCGTAAAGGACAAACCCCGGATGCGCCGCCTGCAGCGCTTGCAGCACGGCGAGGGTCTGGTCCGTATCGATGGCGTGCGGAAGATGGCGCGCGATCAGCGCATATTCATGCGAACGGTTGCTGTGCAGTTGGCCCGGGCTCTCGGGCAGGCTGGCGCGGTCATAGAGCAGGATGCGCTCTTCGATGAATCGGAAGCGGTCCGCCATCAGCCGCGCCAGGTCCCAGGCCAGCGGCACGAACTGCTCGCCCACACGCAGGTTCTCGGCGCACAGCACCAGCCAGCCGCCGGGTCGCAGGCAATCGCGCAACGCGCGTAGCAGACGCTCCAGCATGCCGAGGAATGCGGCGTAGGTCTGGCTGGCGTAGAGCTGGCCATCTTGGGCGGCATCGGCTGTGTCCGGCCACCGGCAGCCGAAGTAAGGTACGTTGCTCAACACCAGGTCGACCGGCGGCATTGAATGCGCAAGCGCCGTGGCATCGCCTTGCAGCACTTGCTGTGGCGGGCCCCCTGCAGCCAGACGCTGCAGCCGCTGGCGCGTCAATGCCACCCGCTGGCCATCTATCTCGATGCCGATGCCCGCGCGGCCCACGCTGTGCGCGGCGACCAGCGTGCTGCCGAATCCGCAGAAGGGATCGAGCACCGTGCCACCCGGCGGGCACAGGTGCGCAATGAACGGCTGCATCTGCTCCACCCAGCCGCAATCGCGCGCGCCGAAGCGGTCGGTATCGGCCAGCGCCTGCGGCAGGGTCCAGGCCGGGTCTTGCTTGCTGAGGTGCAGCCAGCTGTTGTCGTTCATGACGGACTCCGCAGCAGCGGGCGCAGCGGCTGCACCGCGCGGCTGCGCATGGGCGCGGCGCCGGCGGTTTCCAGCAGCACGTGCTGTTCGGCATTCCAGCCGCCGCACAGGCGGCCATTGGCATGGAACACCAGCTTGTAGATCCGTCCGCTGGCATGGCGCGCATGCATGCGCACGTAATCCGAGGCTTCGAAGGTGAGTTGCATGCCGCGCCAGTGCAGCACCACGTTCCAGAAATAGTAGCCGGAGGTGGCGTGTGCCAGTTGCGCTTCCGCGCTCCATTCCGGATCGGCCAGGCAGGCTGCCAGCAAGGCCGCGACATCGATGCGCGCGCCGCCGATGTAGCGGGCCGTGACGTTGTTGCGGTACTGCGGTCCGAGTTGCGAGAACTCGCGCAGGATCACCGCCTTCACACCGTGCTGCCGGGCCCAGCGCAGATAAGCTTTCAGCGCCAGGACGCCATCGATGCCGCCCTGCTGCACGATGCACACCAGCTTCACCGGCAACTGCGGCACCAGTTGCGTGAGCGTGGCGTCGATGCCGATCTGCGTGGCAACCGTCTGTCCGCTGCGAAAGCGCATGATGGCCTGGTTGGCGCCGGCCTCATGATGATGGCGCGACAGTTCCACCCAGCCCAGATCAAAAGCCTGCAGGCGCGTGATCAACTCCGCGCCCTGCGGCGAGGCCAGGCCGGCGCCATTGGTGTAGAGCACGCTGCCCTGCACCGGCGACTGGCGCGCGTGCTCCTGCAGGGCATCGAGCATGGACAGCATCCAGCCGGCGTCATCGGTGGTCTCCAGTCCTGAGAGCGACCACGACAGCGGCAGCCCGCGCAGCGCGGCAAGCGCCTGCCGAAGCTGCGCGCCGTACTGCGGACCGGGGCGCAGTGCGGCGGCGTGGGGGCCGCCATCGTCCAGCGTTTCCGAACAGAAGCGGCAGCGTGCCGAGCAAGGCCGCGCCGAGGCATAGGGCGTGAAGGTCACCGGCTGGGCGATCTGCACGGTGCGCCCGCCGATCTCCCAGCGGCGCCAGCGCGTCGCATCGTCCTGGCCGGGTTCGCGCCGGATCACCCGTGGCAGGCGGCTTTCCAGCAGCTGCTGCAGGGCGGCGGGCATCAGGTCCGGCAGCGCTGGCCCATGCGGCGCGATGGCCTCGGTGCTGTCGACGGTGTCGGGGATGGCCATGGTCTCACTGGCTGCCGGTGAGGTTGAGGAAGGTATCGAGGATATGGAAGTGATCGTCGAAGAAGCTCGCTTCCATCGCCGCCAGGTTCGCGATGGGTGTCCACACCGCCTGGGCTGCATCATCGGCGGCCTCAACCTCGGGCAGGTGTTCCAGCCGCAGGTCGAAGTAGTAGGCGTGGGTGATGGTGCGGCCGCGTGCGCTGCGGTCGGGGTGATCGAAGATCTTGACGTCCACCAGGGCCTCTTCCAGCGTCACGTCCAGCACGGCCAGGTTGGTTTCCTCGGCCAGTTCGCGCAGGGCGGCCTGCATCAGGCGCTCGCGCTGGTCCAGGAAGCCGCCGGGGATGGCCCACAGGCCGCGTCCCGGAAAGCCCTTGCGCTGTACCAGCAGCACGTGGTCGGCGGCACGGATGACGGCATCGACTGTCGTGAAGACGGGCGGATAAGGTGCCGCCGCCCAGGCCGCTTGATACTTGCGCAACTGGCGATGTTCTTCCACCAGCGCGGCGTAATGCGGCAGCAATGACCAGGCGCGCAGGTAGTGGCGTACGCTGGGCGGCACCATCGTGTCCAGGACGTCCAGGCTCACTTCCAGGTCCTCGGCCTCGAACCAGACGTTGCGGATGTCGGTGGCATCGATGTCGCCGGCGCGCGGCAGGGTTTCCAGCTGCCATTGCGGGAAGTGGCGCAGGTAGTAGCTGGAGGCATCCTTGAAGTGGCCGACCAGCAGCACCCTTGCCTGGGGATCGGTCTCGGCGGCGACCAGGCGGCGCACTTCGGCGGACCAGCGGCGATCGTCGTAGTAATCGCGGGTGGCTACGAAGCGCAGGCGTTCGCGCTGGCCGGGCGGCATGGCGCCGGCGATCATGGCAGCGCGCTCTTCCCGGGTGAAGGGGTTCTTGGTGTTGCGGGCGTGGAAGGCCGACCCCAGCACCACGATCACCGTGGCCGCGCGCTCCAGCGCGTGATGCAGCAGGTGCAGGTGGCCGTTGTGCACGGGCTGGAAGCGGCCGATCACCACGGCGGCATCGTATTGCGGAGTCAGGACGGGCATGCGCTTTCCTTTATTTTTATCAACAGGGTCGAACGGCCAGTCACCTTGATGACGGCCAGCGCCTCAATAGCGCACCGCGATCGGAATCTGCCGTCCGCTGCCGAAGGCGCGGGCGCGTACCCGGATCACCGGCGGCGACTGGCGGCGCTTGTACTCGTTGCGCGCCACCATGCGGCAGATGCGTTCGACCAGTGCGGCCCCGGTTTCGGTTCCGCTGAGCTGTTCGACTGCACGGCTGGCCGCCCGGGCTTCGTCGGCGGGAAGGCGGCTGCCTTCGATGTGCCATTTGAGGATCTCGTCGAGCACCTCGTAAGGCGGCAGGCTGTCGGTATCGCGCTGGTCGGGCGCCAGTTCAGCCGAGGGGGCCTTGTCGATGATGGCCGCGGGAATGATCTCGCGGCCGGCCTGCGCATTGAGGTGGCGCGCCAGGGCATAGACCTCGGTTTTGTAGAGATCGCCGATCAGGCCCAGGCCGCCGTTGGTGTCGCCATACAGGGTGCAGTAGCCCACGGAAATTTCGCTCTTGTTGCCGGTGGTCAGCAGGAGCGCGTCATAGCCGTTGGAATACTCCATGAGGATGGCGCCGCGCACGCGGGCCTGCAGGTTCTCCAGCGGCAGGCCGCGCAGGGGAGCGCCGAAGGCCTTGGCAAAACCGTCCTCGAACTCGCGCACCAGGTCGGAAATGGGGTGGCGGAACAGCGTCACGCCCAAGGCCTGGCACAGCGTTTCGGAATCATCGACCGAACCGGTGCTGGAGAACATCGAGGGCATGGTCACCGCCACCACGTTCTGCGGACCCAGTGCCTCCACGGCCAGCGCGATGGTGAGCGCCGAATCGATGCCCCCGGAAGAACCGACCACCACCTTGCCGAAGCCGCAGCGGCGCGCATAGTCGCGCAGGCCCAGAAGGATCTGGCGGCGCTGGAATTCGGGCGTGGCCAGGGTCTGGTCTTCCCGGACCGGTTCGCCCACACCGTCGCTGCGCAGGAAGCGTCCGCTCTCGAAGGCGATGACCTGGAAATCTTCGGCCAGGCGCGCCGCCTCGAAGGCCAGTCCCTGCAGCGGCGACATGGCGAAGGAGCCGCCGTCATAGACCAGCTGGTCCTGCCCGCCCACCTGGTTGACGTAGAGCAGCGCCATCTGGCGGCGCAGGCAGGCGGCCTGGAACAGGGCGTGGCGCTGGCTGCGCTTGCCCACATCCGACGGGCTGGCATTGATGGAGACCACCAGTTGCGCATCGGCCTGCGCCAGCTTCTCGAAGGGATTGACGCGGTAGCTGCGCAGGTCATCGTTCCAGCCGTCCTCGCAGATCAGGAAGCCGACCCGCATGCCCTTGATGGGCAACACGCAGGCGGTCTCGGGACCGGCCTCGAAATGGCGGCCATCATCGAAGACGCCATACACCGGCAGCAATTGCTTGTGATATTCGGCCACGATGCGGCCTTCGCGCACCGCCAGCAAGGCATTGAAGAGCGGCTTGCCCGGACCGGGATTGCGGCGCGGCGCGCCGATGACGGCCGTCAGCCCGGGCAGGCTGCGGGTGGCGTCGATGACCGATTGCAAGCTCTCTTCGGCCTGCGCCAGGAAGCGCGCTTCTTCCAGCAAATCGCCGGGGTAATACCCGCAGAGGGAGAGTTCGGGAAAGACCACCAGGTCGGCACCGGCCCCGGCGGCGCGCTGCAGGCCATCGAGGTGCAGTGCCAGGTTGCCGGTGAAGTCACCGATGGTGGGGTTGCATTGGGCGATGGCGATGCGAAGCATGATGCATCCTTTCTGCCGCCGCAGTGGCTCAGGCAGGGGTGGCCGGCGCGGCGATGCCGAACAGCTGGCGCAGGTAGGCCAGGAAAGTTTCATCCTTGCACAAAGTCTTGCCCGGCGAATCGGACAGCTTGGCCACGGCCTGGCCATTGCAGGACGACAGCTTCATGACGATGTTCAGCGGCGCGATGCCGGTGTCGTTGCTGAGGTTGGTGCCGATGCCGAAACCGGTCATGGCACGGTCGGAAAAATGACGATACAGACGCAGCGCCTGCGGCAGGTCCAGTCCATCGGAGAACACCAGGCGCTTGGTATTGGCATCCAGGCGCAGCTTGCGATAGTGCGCCAGCGCCTTCTCGCCCCATTCGAAGGGATCGCCCGAATCGTGCCGCAGGCCATCGAAGAGCTTGGCGAAATACAGGTCGAAGTCGGCCAGGAAGGCATCCATGCCGACCACGTCGGTCAGGGCCACGCCCAAGTCGCCCCGGTATTCCTGTACCCAGTCTTCCAGCGCGGCCTTCTGGAAATCGCGCAGGCGCACGCCGAAGGACTGATAGGACTGCAGGTATTCGTGGGCCATGGTGCCGATGGGTACCAGCTGGTACTTCTTGGCCAGCCAGACGTTGGAGCTGCCCTTGAAATACTGCGGGACCTCGCGCGCCAGCGTGGCCACCACTTCCTCCTGCCAAGCACCGCTGTAGCGGCGGCGTACGCCGAAGTCGAAGAATTCGAAGGGATGGCGGCGCGGCACTTCGGTGGCGAAGGCGTGCAGCAGTGCGATCTTGTCCTGCAGGCGGCGGCGCGCCTCTTCCACCGCCGCTGCTGTGCCGATGCGGCGGAAATACAGCTCGTTGACGATGTAGAGCACGTAGATCTCGAAGCCCATCACATGCACCTGCGGACCGCGCGCGACGATGCTCAGGCGCTCGCCCTCGGTGCTGACCTCGATGAACTTGCGCTGGAAACGGAACAGCGCGAGGAAATCGATGAAGTCGCTCTTCATGTAGCGCAGCTGGGCCAGGTAGGCCAGCTCATCGTTGCCAAAGCGCAGGCTGCACAGGTGATCCAGTTCGCGTTCCACCTCGTCTTTCAGTTCGGCCAGCGGGAATTGCGGCTGGTTGCGGCATACGAAGGTGTATTCGGCCTGGGCACCGGGATGGCCGTGCAGCAGCGCCTGCCACATGGTGAACTTGTAGAGATCGGTTTCCAGCAGACTGCGAACGACGGGTGCCATGATGGGCAGTCCTTTCCGTAGATGGGTCAGGCGTTGGCTTGCAGCTCTTGCAGCACCTGCTCCGAAGTGGCCAGGCGCACGCCGGCCTGCGACATGGCGACCAGGAAATCCTGGTACTGCGCCTCGAAGCCGGCCACCGGACTCATGCAATCGGTCACCAGCACCAGCCGGGCACGGCCGGCGGCATCGAGGTTGGCAGCGATGTGTTCGGTGGTGGCGCGCACGCAGTGGCTGCCCGCTTCGCCGGTGATGTAGACGGTATCGGCCTGCGCCAGGGTAGCGATGAAGCCACGGTTGAGCTGGGTGGCGGGATCGTCCTCATCCGGTACTTCGGCCATCACTGCCGAATAGTGCTCGGTCCACGGATTGCTGCCCTTGCCCAGCTTGGTGACCACGCCCAGCGTACGCTCTTCCCAGCCGTTGTAGGCGGCGCGTACACCGGCGTGGACCGCACCGCCCCAGCTGCCGATCTCGCAGTGCACCGGCCAGACCATGAGGCGGTAGCGCCCGGCGGTTTCCAGGGCATCGAGATAGGCCAGTGCGCGCGGCAGCGCTTGCGGATCGCGTGGCAGGAAAGTACCGGCACGCACCTGCGCGGCCTCGATCTGGGTGAAGGGCGTGACCGCCGCGCCATCGGCTTGCTGCCAGAACGTGGGGTGGGCGATGTCCAGCCTGTGGTGCGCATCGAGGGTGATGCTGATGGCCGAGAGGCCCGTACCGCCCTGTTCGATCAGACGCGCCACGCGTTGCAGGTCGGCATGGCTGCCCGCCACCGGCAGCGCCGGCCGCAGTACCCCGCCGGTAGCCGGATCCACCGGCAGCCAGTCCGCCGGCAGGTCACAGAAATCGTTTTGCGGATCGATCACGAGGAGATGCAGCGAGCGCTTCATGGTGTCCACCTTTCGGAGTGCGTCGGGTTACGGTAAGGCCAGTGTAGACCACTTAATTTACTTTTGCAACTAACTTGGAGATCGTAAATTTTCTGGAAGTGCGCTTAAAATGGGTTTCGTAGCGGGCCTATGGTGTCAATTGCAACAAATAGATTCACAATGACACTAAGTACCTTTAGACTTCTCGCACTTGGACAAGGCGAGGATAAAAATGGATCCGGTGATCTGTACAGTCGATGTGGCATTGCTCACGCTCACAGCCGAGGGACTGGAGGTAGCACTGCTCAAGCGCGAACATGCGCCCTTCAAGGGGGTAGCGGCGCTGCCGGGCGGCTATATCCATGCGCGCACTGACGTCGATGCGCGCGATGCCGCGCGCCGCGTACTGCTGGACAAGACCGGCATCGCCGCGCCCTACCTGGAACAACTGGCCACTTTCTCCGGCGCGGCGCGTGATCCGCGCGGCTGGTCGATATCGATCGCGTATTACGCGCTGGTGCCGGCCACCACCATCGCCCAGGCCGAGCGGGACGAGGTCCGCCTGCACAGCGTGGACCGGCTGCCGCCGCTGCCCTTCGACCATGGCGACATCATCGGCACCGCCGTCTCGCGCCTGCGCAGCAAGAGCCAGTATTCGTCACTGCCCTGCCATCTGCTGGGCGATGTCTTCACCTTGCCGCAGTTGCAGCGGGTCTATGAGATGCTGATGGGCGAAAGCATCAACAAGGTGAGTTTTCGCCGCAAGATGACGGAAATGGACATGCTCGATCCGGTCGACGGACAGTTCGAGAGCGGGGCGCATCGTCCGGCGCAGCTGTATCGCCTGAAACCGGCCTTCCGTGAACAGTTGCAGTTGCTGGAGCGCGGGCTTTGAGGCCAATGACGCTTCGAAACCGCACCGGCGCAAACGAAAACGGCACACCCCGATGGGTGCGCCGCTTTTCTTCATATCGAAATTCTTGAGCCAGGCTCAGGCACAGCAATTGCCGCCGGTATCGGCACAGCGTTCACGACGCTGCAATTCGCGGCGGTGGCGCACGCGCTGCGAGACGCGATAGACCGCGCGCTGGGTCAACATCATGGACAGGGTGCTCAAGCTGAACTCGGCGGCAATGAGCAAACCGACCAGAGCGGCAAATTGCAGGTAGATCCGTGGATACACGGAGAGACTACGCGAGAACAGTTGATGCAGCATGATGAATTCCTCTTTCTTGTTTTACGTGCCGGGGGTTCTGCTTCACACCAGTGACGATGCAGCGAACCGCGATGCGTGGCCGATCAATCCGGCCCACGCATCGGATCACCCTGCATCAGGCACCAGCGTAGGTCGAATCAGCGGCGCTGCCGGCGGTTTGCACGGCGCTCTTGGCGGGTGCATTGCTGACGGCCGGGAACACCGAGTCAGGTTGGTTGGCGATGCCTTGTGCCTGGGCGCGGGCCAGGTCAGCCTTCACTGCAGCGCGGGTGGTGTGCGAAACGAAAGGCTGGTCGACCGGGTATTGGGCTTCAGCGAATGCGACGGACGAAGCGGACAGGGCCAGGACGGCGGCGATGATGGTCTTTGCGGACATGATGTTTCTCCTTGAATGCGTTAAGTGGACTTCAGTAGGGTTGTGCTTACAGTTCAGTGATGCATGTGGCCGGGATGTCGGTCGGCTCATGCCACTCTCTAGAACCGCATCGTTTCTTGCGTTGCGATGTCGTTCATCGATGGACTGAAGTCTACGGAAGAGCGCGAAAGAGAAAAACCATGCTGGAAAGAATTGAGTGTTCCGGGTTCTGGAACAATCGTCAGGGACTATCAAGCCAATAGGCTACGGCCGCAGGACAGCGATCATCGTCCCTGGCGGTCCAGCTTTTGCTGTTCCAGCAATTGTTCAGCTTCGGACAGGCCGCCAGGCTTGAGCACCGTGCGGCCCTTGGCAGGCGCACCGGCCAGCGGATCGGGGACGATCTCGCGGGGCGGGGTGTGGCGGGCATCGGGATGATCGTCCAGGGCATTGTCGGCAGGACGGACTTGCGGATCAGGGCGGGTCATGGTGGGCTCCTCGGGATCAGGTCCACTGGCGCTGGCTCACGCGCAGGGGCCGGGTGTATTCCTCATGCTGGACTTGCTTGACCACGGCCTGCTTCATCACAGGCCTGGCGTGGCCGGCCTCGCGGACGGCACGACAGTCCGCCGCGCAAGGCTGGGGAGATAGTTGCAAAGTGCGCTTTAGCTGCTGCGGCGGACGCTCCACCGGCGGCATGCGCCCGCCCGCAAGGGTCTTGCGCGAACGAAGACGCAGCGCATCGTCGGCGATGGGGTCGGTTCCGGCTAGATTGGCGGCTGGCATGATGCGGGTCTCCCTTCTTGTGGCGGCACGCGTACGTGCCATCTTGGAGAAGGAGTATCCCTGCGCCAGCCGCAGCCGTTAAGCGGACAACGGCTCTGCCTGCTGTAGGAAAGCAGGCAGGGCCGTAAGCGACGGCAGGGCCGAATGCGACCGGCTCAAAAGTGATGGTCGTAGCGGACCTGGAACTTGCTGTTCTCGGCACGGTTGCGCACGGCAAATTCCTGATAGACGTTGAAGAACAGCAGGTCGCGCTCGGACAACCTCACCATGGCCGCCGGCCCCAGTCCGACCACGCGCTCGCGCCGCCCGCTCACATCGCTGCCGTTGACCTTGGTATCGGTGACCTGCTGCAGCCAGTAGCCGGCTGCGCCAATGGTCAGCTTGGGATTGAGGACGTACTCGGCGGAGAAGTTGGCATGCACCGCTTGCCCCGCCTGCGTGGAACTGACGTTGTTGCCGAAGGCTGCATTGGGCGAGTTGTTGCGGGCATTCCAGAGATAGTGCAGGCGCCAGCTGAAGCTCAGGTTCTGGCTGGCCCAGAGCGTCCCGGCCCAATAGGGATCGAAGGACCAGGTATTGCTGCCCGGATTGACGGTGGCATTGCGGTCATAGGCCCCGGTCGGCAGGATGAACTGGAGTTCGAACCGCTGCGCATAAAGCGGCCCTTGCGCCCCCATGACGGGATCGACCTGCACAGACACGCCGGCGCTGATATCGCCAATGCCGGTATTGCCGCGAAGGATGGCATTGCCGGCGCCATCGTCGACCTTGGCATGGGCCACCCACGGCACCAGCACCTGGAAGCCCAGTTGCTTGTTGCCGAACTTGGCCCCCGGTGGCACGTAGATGAACTGGCTGATGGGAGCGAACACGCTGATGTCCTGGGTGGCAGGAAAGCCCAGCCGGTTGCCGTTGTTGTCCACCAGCCTGGTGGCCTTGGTGTAGGTGAGGTATTCGACGAAATAAAAGCCGGGACCGCCGGGCAGCGGTGCGCCATCGAAGAAGCTGGTACCGCCCATGTTGACGGCAGGCTGGTCGTAGGCGCTGGCCAGCGCGGGCAGCAGGCACAGGGCCAGCCGCGCCGCACGCCGGCCGGCGGGCTGTCGATGCTCTCTCATGTTGTCTCCTTGTGTTGTTCTCGGTTGTTGTTGCCGGTGGTTGTTGCCGGTGGTTGTTGTCGGCTGTGTTGTGGAGTGGATCGCTTGCCGCGCTTGCGATTCAGAGATACGTCGAGGCCAGTCCGCCATCGACCGGCAGGTTCACGCCGTTGATCCAGCGGCTGCCGTCGCTGCACAGCCAGACGATGGCCGCAGCGATCTCGTCGGGATAGGCCGGGCGTTTCATGCGATGGGCATCCTTCTGTACGCGCTCCTGGCCGAGCATGGTCACGAAGTCCCCCAGGATGGGCGTGAGCACCGGGCCGGGCGCGACGCTGTTCATGCGGATCGAGTGCTTCAGGAACCAGGGCTGGGCCTGGGCCATGCTCCAGACGATGAGCGCTTCCTTGAAATACTGGTAGCAGCTCTCCTGCGCGACCGGATTCCGTGCCAGCCACTCGGCGCCCGCCGCGAAACCTGCGGTCTGGGCCAGCGCCTTGTGCTGCTCCAGCCGCTTGGGCCATTCCGCACCCAGGATGGAGGCGACATTGACGATGGCGCTGCCCGGCGGCATGCGGCGAATCAGCAGCTCGGTGAGATGGCGCAAGCCGAGATAGTTCACGCGTGCAACCAAGTCAGCCGGGGCCGTGCCGGGCACACCGGCTACGTTGCAGAGACCATCGATCTTCTCGGGCAACTGCGCGGCGGCGTCATGGATGGCATCGGCGGTGGAAAGATCGGCCTGCACGAAGCCCTCCACGCTGATGATGGGCGCATTGCGATCCACCCCGATCACGCGGGCACCCTGTACCCGCAGCAGCCGTGCGGTCTCGGCACCGATGCCGGAAGAAACGCCGGTGACGACGATGGTCTTGTCTTGCAGTGTCATGCTGGTCTCCTTGAATAATGATTGATATCGTTTGGTTTTTTGCAGCGGCACGCATGCGATGGCGTCAGAAGGGATACGGCGTGGCCTGCTCCTTGACCGTGATCCACTTCCATTGCGTGTACTCTTCCCAGTCGGCCGGTCCACCCACGCTGGTGCCGTTGCCGGCGATGCCGGGGCCGCCGAAGGGGTTCACGCACTCGTCGTTGACGGTCTGGTCGTTGACATGGACCATGCCCTGGCGCAGCCGCCCCGCCACCCGCATGGCGCGGGCCAGCGAAGCGGAGATCACGCCGGCGGCCAGTCCGCCCTGGTTCTGGTTGGCCAGGGTGATGGCTTCTTCCTCGGAATCCACCGTGATGACGCTGGCCACCGGACCAAAGATTTCTTCATCAAATACGCGCATGCCGGGCCGCACGCCGGACAGCACCGTCGGCTGATAGAACAACCCTTCATAGGAGCCTCCCGCCAGCAAGCGTGCGCCGGCCGCCACACTGTCCTGCACCAGCCCGTGCACGCGCTGCAGCTGGCGCGCATCGATCAGCGGGCCCAGCGCCACCTGGCCGCTGGCGCCATCGCCCACGGGCAGGTGACGCGCCTTGTCCACCAGGCGTTCCAGCAGACCCGCTGCCTGCGAGGCGTGGACCAGGATGCGATTGGCCGCCATGCAGATCTGCCCCTGGTGCAGCCACGCACCCCAGGCCGCATTGCTGGCGGCGACATCAAGGTCGGCATCGTCGAGGATCACCAGCGCATTGGCCCCGCCCAGTTCCAGGGAGACCTTCTTGAGATGCCGTCCGGCCAGCTCGCCGATGCGGCGGCCCACGGCGGGCGAACCGGTGAAGGCGATCATCGGCACCTGCGGCGCCGTCACCAGCGCCTCGCCAGCCTCCGCGCCCCCGGGCAGGACGTGCAGCAAACCGGCCGGCAAACCCGCTTCCTCGAAGACGCGCGCCAGCATGAAGCCGCCGGAAACGGGCGTACGCACATCCGGTTTGACCACCACCGCATTGCCCGCCGCCAGGGCAGGCGCGACGGTGCGCAAGGTCAGGATCAGCGGAAAGTTGAAGGGCGAGATCACGCCGATCACGCCCAGGGGCGCACGTTTGGCGATGCTCAGCCGCCCGGGCGCGCTGGGCAGCAACTGTCCCTGCGCCTGCAGCGGCATGCCGGCCGCGAGGTGGCACAGGGCGATGGCTTCGCGCACCTCGTGTTCGCCCTTGAAGAGCACGCCGCCGGTCTCGCGCGCCACCATGCGCGCCAGTTCATCGAAGTGCTGCTGGAACAGGCTGGCCGCACGCCGGAAGATGTCGGCGCGCTCACGCGGCGGCACCGCCAGCCATTCGGCCTGCGCGGCCACGGCAGCCTGGACGGAGGTGGCCACGTCATCCGCGCTGGCCAGGCCGACATCGGTCAGCGGTGCGCTGGTGGCGGGTTCGATGACGGTGGTGCCGTGTGCGGTTTCTTCCCAGCGGCCACGGAACAGGTGGCGTTGCCAGCGGGCAGGATCGAGCAAGGGGGTCGGTGGGGCGGACATGCGGGTCTCCTTTGTAATGGCCGGTGAATCCGGATCAGCAGCCATTCTGCAAAGCCTGTGCCACCGCGCTGCGCGCCATCCCATGCGGCTTTGCAGCAAGCTCATCCATCCGTCACGGGGAAAGCCAGGGCAGCTTTCAGGGGGAAAATTTTGCTGCAGGGGAGCGACATCCTTGATGCACTGCAGCTTGCGCAATTGCGCAAATTCGCCAACCATCAGTCCACTGAACTTTCATCATTTGATGAAACTCGCCCACCCCCGCGCCCCGCTATCCCCTTCCGCCAGGAGCCTGCCCATGCCGCCATCCCAGCGTATTTCCCTTGCCGAGATGGTGCGTAGCCAAGGCAGCGCCGCGGCCCCGGTGCAGCTGAGTTCTGCCAGTACCGACCGCTGGAGCGTGGATGCCCATCCGACCCTGGCAGACCTGGGCGAATGCCTGTTCTTCTCGCCGGGCGACGGCCGCATCTGGCTCAATGACCAGCGCATGCTGCTCATCCACAGCCGCAGCATGGGCACGCTGCGGCGCGAGCTGATCGACAATCTCGGCATCGACAAGGCACGCGGCCTGCTGACCCGCGCCGGCTACATCTCCGGCGCGCGCGACGCGCAGCTGGTGCGCGAACGCTGGCCCGATGCCGACCCCTCCACCATCCTCATGGCCGGGACCCGGCTGCATACGCTGGAGGGGGTGGTCAAGGTGATCCCGGTCAGCTTCAGCTATGACCCCGACAGTGGCCGCTACGAGGGCGAATTCCTCTGGCACAACTCCAGCGAAGCCGATGAGCACCTGGCCGCCTATGGCATTGCCACCGCGCCCTCGTGCTGGCAGCAGATCGGCTATGCCATCGGCTACGTCAGCACGCTGCTGGGACACCTGGTGATCTTCCGGGAGGTGGAGTGCCGCGCCATGGGCACACCCCATTGCCGCGTGATCGGCAAATCGGCCGAACTGTGGAGCGATGCCGAAGACGACCTGCGCTACCTCAATGCCCAGGACTTCGTCGGCAGCGGCATGCTGGCCACCGATGGCGAAGCGGCCGCCACCGGCGCCAGCGGGCTCAGTGCCGAAGCGGTGGAAGCCATGGAGGCCGATCTCACGCGTGCGCTGGTGGGTACCTCCTCTGCCTTCAACGCCGCCTGCCATCTGCTGAACCGCGTGGCACCGACTGATGCGACCGTGCTTTTCACGGGCGAGTCGGGGGTGGGCAAGGAGCGCTTTGCGCGCATGCTGCACCAGATCGGTCGGCGCGAACGCCAACCCTTCGTGGCCATCAATTGCGCAGCCATTCCCGAGACGCTGATCGAGACCGAACTGTTCGGTGTGGAACGCGGCGCCTACACCGGGGCCACGCAGTCACGCGCCGGCCGCTTCGAACTGGCAGATGGCGGCACGCTGTTCCTCGATGAAGTGGGGACCTTGAGCCTGGTAGCGCAGGGCAAGCTGCTGCGGGTGCTGCAGGAGGGCGAATTCGAGCGCGTCGGTTCGACCCGTCCGCGCAAGGTCAAGGTGCGGGTGGTGGCCGCCACCAATGAAGATCTGGCCGTGGCGGTCCGGGAGGGACGCTTCCGGCAGGACCTGTTCTTCCGCCTCAACGTGTTCCCGATCCACCTGCCCCCGCTGCGCGAGCGGCGCGACGACATTCCGCTGTTGATGCATCACTTCCTCAAGTTCTACGGGCAACGCCACGCCATCGCGGTACGCGGGTTCACGCAGCGCGCCGTGCAGGCGCTGCTCAACTACAGCTTCCCCGGCAACATCCGCGAACTGCAGAACCTGATCGAGCGTGGCGTGATCCTGGCCCAAGGGCATCCGCTGGATTTGCCGCACATGTTCATCAGCGGCGAGACGCTCAATGACGAGGTCCTGTCGCTGGCGCTGCAGGGCGAAGGGGAAGGCGAGACCGGCACGCTCGCAGGGCGGCAGGAGGAGCGCGGGAAGAAAGCTTCACAGCTGCCGGGACCGGGAGGCAGCCTGCTGGAGACGGTGCAGCAATGGCGCAGCGGCCGGCAGGAAGAAGACGCCGCGCTCTCCCTGCCAGCGCTTGAGCAGACCCTGATCGCCGAGGCCATCGAACGGGCCGGCGGCAACCTGTCGGCGGCGGCGCGCCTGCTGGGCATCACGCGTGCGCAGCTGGCGTACCGGCAGCAGAAAAAGGAAAGCCAGGGATAGACGCACGAATCGCCTGCCGGGCAGGCGATTCATCGAAGACCGTCAGGCGACGTTCTTGTAGGGGCTGGGCCGGTCGCTCTCCTCGGCCACGATCTGCATCTCGCCGATGCGATTGCGCAGTTCTTCCCAGGGATGCGTGGGCAAGCTGGCTTCGTGATGGGCCTGTCGCAGATGCTGCGCGAGGTCCTCTACATCCTGCTGCACGCGGTCCTGCCAGCGGTGTTCCAGCGCGATGAACAGTGCAATGGAGGCCACCAGCCCGAGCGAACACACTGCCAGGGCGGCATAGATGACGTACTGCATGATGGTATCGAACCAGTCCATGTCCTCCCCGCTCTGGTTGGTTGGTGGCAATACGGCGATGGTAGCGTGGGGCCCTGTCCGCGCCCATCAGGAAATGACTGAGGCAAAAAGCAGTGCAGAGCTGACATGACATGCAGCGGATTTGCAGACTTTTCATTAATTTGCCCCACGGAAATACAAGCCAAAATTTTTCTAGAATGCAAATGTATTTGGCAAGGCTTCGGGCGGCCGGGTTGACGAGTCTACTGACTTTAGCTAATTTATCCTTACAACATAAAATGCATAAAAAGGATAGATATGAACCCGGTCACGAACCCCTACGCTCCCGGCGCGGGCAGTCCACCACCTGAATTGGCAGGTCGCGATGCGGTTCGCGAAAAGATGAGCATCTGCATCCAGCGTGTGCGTCTGGGCAAGGCCGACAAGAGCATCATGCTGGTCGGGCTGAGGGGGGTAGGCAAGACGGTCCTGCTTGACCAGATGATGCGTGATGCAGAGGCACAAGGCGTTGTGGCCATCCGCATCGAGGCACCGGAAGGCAGATCCCTTCCCGCAGCGCTCTTGCCGCAGTTGAGACTGGGCTTGCTTCGCCTGAGCAGACTGGAGAAGTCGAAAGATTATGCGGTGCGCGGTTTGCGCGCATTGGCCGGCTTTGTAGGGAAACTGAAAGTCACCTTCAACGACATCGAAGTCGGTCTTGATTACGAAGCTGAACCCGGTCTGGCCGACAACGGCGATCTGGAAGGCGACCTGACAGCGCTGCTCGAACAAGTTGGAAAAGCCGCTCAATCAGCAGAAACAGTAGTGGTCATCTACATCGACGAACTGCAGTACGTTCCCGAACCTCAGATGGCAGCGCTTATCTCCGCGCTGCACCGTTGTGCTCAGCAGAAATTGCCATTGATCGTCGCTGGAGCCGGCTTGCCCCAGCTCAGGGGGCGCATGGGTGAAGCGAAGTCGTACGCAGAGCGACTGTTCGCTTTCCCTCCCATCGGTCCTCTGGGAGAGGAGGATGCGACTGATGCGATCGTCAAACCCGCTGCAAGCGAAAACGTCGCGGTTGACGAGGATGCAGTCAAGCTGATCGTTCAATACACCCAAGGCTATCCCTACTTCCTGCAGGAATGGGGCAAACACGCTTGGGATGTCGCCGAAAAAAGTCCGATCACCAAAGCAGATGTCGAGAAAGCGTCCACCGAAGCTATCGCGGCTTTGGATGAAAGCTTCTTCCGCGTACGTTTTGACCGACTCACTCCCACCGAAAAAAGATACCTGCGTGCGATGGCGGAGCTGGGTCAGGGGCCTCACCGCTCCGGAGACATTGCTTCCGAATTGGGACGAGAGAGCTCATCCCTGGGACCGGTACGAAGCAGCCTGATTGCCAAAGGCATGATCTGGAGTCCGACACATGGGGACACCGCCTTCACCGTTCCCTTGTTTGATGACTTCATGAAGCGAATCATGCCGGGCCGCGACTGGCTCAATGCGGAGGTTTAACGGTGCCTCGGCATGAGCTCCCACAGGGGCGGCATGGACGTCACCCAATCCAGAAATAACGTCATCATCGCATTTGGCCGTCCAAGCTCATCCACAGGAACCCCCGCCGCCAGCGGGCGGTCTGCCGTTCAGGCGCAGGCTGCACGGTGCGCCTCGTCTCGCCCACGGAGCCCTCGATGATTGCCATCCCATCCGCCACCATTCCTGCCCGCCTCGACCGCCTGCCCTGGTCGCGCTGGCACTGGCGCGTGGTCATCGCCTTGGGCGTGGCCTGGGTGCTGGACGGGCTGGAAGTCACCCTGGTCGGCTCGCTGGGCAGCGTGCTGGAGCGCAGCGATACGCTGGCGCTGGATGCGGCGCAGGTCGGCTGGACCGGCTCGCTCTACATCGCCGGTACCGTGCTGGGCGCGCTCATCTTCGGCCGCCTCACCGACCGCCTGGGTCGCAAGCGGCTCTTCATGCTGACGCTCATGCTGTACATGGCGGCGACATTGGCTACCGCCTTTGCGCAGGATTTCCTGTTCCTCGCACTGTGCCGCTTCGTGACTGGCCTTGGCATCGGCGGAGAGTACGCGGCCATCAATTCCGCCATTGATGAGCTGGTGCCCGCGCGCGTGCGGGGACGGGTCAACCTCATCATCAACGCCAGTTTCTGGATCGGGGCAGCGCTGGGTGCAGGCTTGTCGCTGGTGATCCTGGACCCGCAGGTGATGGGTGCCGCACTGGGCTGGCGCGTCTGCTTCCTGCTGGGGGCCGTGCTGGCAGTAGCGGTGCTGCTGGTACGGCGGCATGTGCCGGAAAGTCCGCGCTGGCTGCTCATGCATGGCCGCCACGCAGAAGCCGAAGCGGTGGTGCGCAGCATCGAAGCGCAAGTCGAGCAGCAACACGGAGCCCTGCCCGCCGTGGACCACGCGCCCGGCGCGTCGATCCAGGGTGGCACGGCAGGCAGCGGCATGCTGCCCTGGCGCGAGATCGCCCACGTGCTGCTGCATCGCTATCGCCAACGCAGCGTGATGGTGGCGCTGATGATGGTGGCGCAGGCCTTCGTGTACAACGCCATCTTCTTCACCTATTCGCTGGTGCTCACGCGTTTCTTCCAGGTGCCGGACCATCGCGTGGCGCTCTACATCTTTCCTTTTGCACTGGGCAATGTGCTCGGGCCGCTGCTGTTGGGCCATCTGTTCGACAGCATCGGCCGCCGCCGCATGATCGCGGCCACTTACCTGCTCTCTGGTGCGGGACTGGCCGCCACGGCCTGGGCCTTCAATGCCGGGTTGCTGGATGCGCGTTCACTGGCGCTGTGCTGGAGCGCGGTGTTCTTCGTGGCCTCGGCGGCCGCCAGCTCGGCCTACCTGACGGCCAGCGAGGTATTCCCGCTGCGCATGCGGGCCATGGCCATTTCGATTTTCTATGCCATCGGGACCGGCGTGGGCGGATTCGTCGCGCCGGTGCTGCTGGGCTGGCTCATCGCCAGCGGTGACCGCCATGCGGTGGCCGCAGGCTATGCGCTGGGCGCATGCCTTGCGCTGCTGGCCGGGGGGTGTGCGCTGCGCTTTGCGGTGGATGCGGAACGGCGCACGCTGGAAGAGGTGGCGGAGTGGAAATCCTGAATGCCTGAGCTGATGACGATACCGTTCAGTCATCAGCCGGGCTTATGACAGGATTTTCTCCGCAATGCCCGCCCCCAGCGGCGCCAGCAAGGCCTGCAATTCCTCCTCGCCGAACTTGATGGTGGCGGTGTCATCGCGCCCCAGCATGCCCTCGGCCAGCGCCGACTTGCGCGTCTGCAGTTCGAGCAGGCGTTCTTCGATACTGCCCTCGATGACCAGCTTGTAGACGAACACCTGGCGCGTCTGCCCCAGGCGGTGCGCGCGGGCAATGGCCTGCTCTTCCACGGCCGGGTTCCACCAGGGATCGGCCAGCACCACGGTATCGGCAGCGGTCAGGTTCAGGCCGACGCCCCCCACCTTCAGGCTCACCAGCATCAGCGGCACTTCACCTTGCTGGAAGCGTTCAATTACACCGCTGCGGGCGGCCGGTTCGGTGTCGCCGGTGAGCATGAGGCAGGGCAGTTGCAGCGCCTGCAGTTCTGCTTCGATCAAGGCCAACATGCTGGTGAATTGCGAGAACAGCAGGATGCGCCGCCCCTCCTCCACCAGCGCGGGCAGGGTATCGCGCAGCCACTCGATCTTGGCGCGCTCCAGCCCGCGCGGCATGCGGCCCTGCTTCAACAGGTAGGGATCGCAGCAGACCTGGCGCAGCTTGAGCAGCGCATCCATCACCGAGACCTGGCTGCTGCCGAGGCCGCGCCGTTCCAGCGCACGGCGAACCTGCTTGTCGGCAGCGATGCGCACGCTCTCGTAGAGCTCGCGCTGGCGGCCCTGCAATTGCAGGCGCTCGACGATCTCGATGCGCGCCGGCAGCTCCTGCAAAACATCCTCCTTGCGCCGGCGCAGGATGAAGGGGCGCACGCGCTGGGCCAGCAGGCGGGCACGGACGGTCTCGCCCTGCTGCTCGATGGGCTTGCGCCAGAGCCGCGCGAAGCTGCGCGCATCGCCGAGAAAGCCGGGCATGAGGAAATGGAACTGGCTCCACAATTCGCCCAGATGGTTTTCCAGCGGCGTGCCGGTCATGCAAAGCCGATGACGTGCGTGCAGGCGGCGTGCGGCGGCAGTGCTGCGGGCGGCGGCGTTCTTGATGGTCTGCGCCTCATCCAGCACCAGCAGGTGAAAGCGCAGCGACAGCAGCAGGTCGAGATCGCGCCACAGCAGCGGATAGGTAGTCAGCACCAGGTCGGCCTGCCCCTGCGCGATGGCACTGGCATGACGCGCGCGGTCCTGGCCATGCAGCACCTGCACGCGCAGGGCCGGGGCGATGCGTTGGGCTTCCTGCCGCCAGTTGAACAGCAGCGAGGTCGGCACCACCACCAGCGCGGGCAGGTCGAGCCGACCCTCCTGTTGTTCGATGAGCAGATGGGCCAGCACCTGCGCCGTCTTGCCCAGGCCCATGTCGTCGGCCAGGATGCCGGCCAGGCCATGCTGGCGCAGGTACTGCATCCAGGCCACGCCTTGCAGCTGGTAGCCGCGCAGGGTCAGGCCCAATCCTGCGGGCGGCGCCACCGGCTGGACGCTGCCGGCCGCACGCAGGCGCCGGGCCAGTTGCAGTACGCCGGCAGCGCCGCTCATGTGCCAGGACGCGCCACCCTGCAGTGCTTGCAGGTCGGTCTGCAGGCTATCCAGACGATGGGCATCCCAGGGCGAGAGCTGCAGCTGACCGTCCTTGCGCTTGAGGTCCACCAGCAGATCCAGCAAGGACAGCACCACCGCCTTGAGCGGACCGGCCATGGCATCGATGCGGCGGCCGCCCGGTGCACGCAGCGAGATCACGGCATGCGGATCCATGCGCTCCACCTGTTGCGCATCGGCCCAGCGCGGGTCGCGCCGCAACAGGTCGGCCACCATCGGCGCCACATCCAGGGTCTGGCCATCGACCTCGATGCCCATCGCCAGCAGCCAGCGACCACTGGGGTCGAGGCCATCGAAGATCTCGCTGGAGAAGGCGCGCGGCTGCAGGGGCGCGGCCACCTCGCGCGCACCGGCCTCACCGGCCGGGCTGCTGACGATGAAGCGCCAGGCGGTCACCGGTACGCTCTCATGCGCAAAACCCGGATGCACGCGCAAGGTCCAGCCCTGCTGCTGCAGGCGCGGGGCCTGGTCGGCCCAGAAATCACCGAAGGATTCTTCCAGCATCAGGGTCCAGAGCGGACCGGCGTCATGCAGGGGATTCTCGGCACGCCACTGCAGGGCATCCTCACGCAGGGGCAGCAGGCCCATCTCGCGAATGCTCTCCAGTGCTGCCGCCTCGGCGGCGTGATCGCGCACGACATGCGCGGGCGTGTAACCGGCCTCGTCATCGGGGTGGCCCACAGGGGCCGGCATGCTCCAGCGCTGTGCCCCCTCGCCATAGACCCAGTCGATCTGCGCCACCGTCACCATGCCGCCACGCGGCCCGAACAGGCCGTGCGCGCGCATGCCCAGCAAGCCCTCACCACGGGTGAGCGTCTGCAGGGTCAGGCGGGGATGGAATGCACTGGAGGAAGGCGAAGCAGGCATGCGGCCGATGAAAAACGGGGAAGCGGCCATTGTAGGGCGCTTCAGGCCGGGCGTGCAGGAAGGCGGGGAAACCGGGCGACGGGAGGCTTACTTCGCCGGCGGCGTGATGCAGAAGTCCAACATGCCGAAGGGCGTGCGGCCCTCGCCGGTGGCCCATACCCACACTGCCCAGCACAGCAGGCCGCACACCAGCAGCAGGGCCAGCAGGATATGCAGTCCGGATGCCTTGCGCAGGAAGCCTTCAACGCGGTCAAAGAGGGCAGTCATGGAGATTGTTGCAAAAACGGAATAAGCTCGGGAGACCTCATTGTAGCCAAGCACCGGGGCCGATGTAATGGGACAAATTGCCGCAGTGTCAGGCTGGCAAGATCCTTGCGGGGCCGCTTGGCCGGGGCTCTGTTACCCTAGCGCACTCTTGTCCACGCGTTCGCCACCATGACCACTGCCCTGCTCATCATCGACGTCCAGCAAGCCCTGTGCACCGGCCCCGAGCCGGTCGCCAACGGCGCGGCCACCATTGCCAACATCAACCTGCTCTCGGCCCGTGCGCGCGCAGCGGGTGCCCCGGTGATCTTCGTGCAGCATGAGGACAGTGGCAGCTTGCAACACGACAGTGCCGGATGGCAACTCGCACAGGGATTGCAACACCAGGACGATGACCTCACCCTGCGCAAGCGCGGCTCGGACGCCTTCCACCAGACGGCACTGGAATCGCTGCTGCGCGAACGTGGCGTAACGCGCCTGGTGATCGGCGGCATGCAGACCGAGTTCTGCGTGGAATCGAGCGTACGCCGCGCGCTGGCGCTGGGCTTCCCGGTGACGCTGGCGGCCGGGGCGCACACCACCGCGCCCAATGGGGTGTTGTCGGTGGAGCAGGTGGTGGCCCACCACCAGGCCACGCTGTCCAACCTGGGGGCGTATGGCGTGCGCACCACCATCACGGCGGCGGCCGATATCGTTTTCTGAAGCCGGACCTCAGAAGCGCTGCGGGCTGAACGGCGCCAGGTCGATTTCCGGCGCCTGCCCCGCCAGCAGCTGCGCGACGATGCGCCCGGTGCGCGCCGAGCAGCCCAGGCCGATGTGACCGTGTCCATAGGCGTGGATGATGTCGCCGCTGGCGCTGGCCGGGCCGATGCAGGGCATGCCGTCGGGGGTGCTGGGACGGCGGCCCAGCCAGTATTTCACGTCTTCCGCCGGCAGCGTGCGCGGCAGGCCGGGGAAGAGTTTCAGGGCGATGTCGCGCATGATCTCGCCGCGCCGCCAGTCAGGCGCCGCCTCGAAGGACGCGAACTCGACCTGGCCGGCGATGCGCAAGCCCGTTTCCATCTGCGTGGCGATGATCTTGAATTCGGACACCATCATCGGGGTGCGGACACGCGCTGCATGCTCGTGCCCGCCAATGACGGCGTGATAGCCGCGCTCGCTCTCCAGTTGCACGTGATCGCCGGCGGCGGCGGCCAGCGCCTTGGAGCGTGCGCCCGCGCAGATGACGGCAGCGTCGCAGGCCAGTTCACCGTGTTCGGTCAGCACCGCCTTCAAGCGACCGCTCTCCACGCGGAAACCGGTGGCCCGTCCCTCGACCCGGCACGCTCCGCGCGCCAACGCATAGGCCTGCAAGGCCTGCAGGTAAGCCCCGGGATTGCGGCAATGGCCGGCCTCGTCGACCTGTACCGCAAAGCCGAAGGCCGGATCCAGGTCCGGTTCGCGTTCGCGCAGGGCCGCGCCCTCCACTTCCTGCCACTGGATGCCCAGCTCGCGGCGCACGCCCCAGCCGAAGGCGTCATTGTCGAAATGCCGGCGCGAACGGTAGACGTGCAGCACGCCCGAGGTATCGATCAGGTGCGCCACACCGGCACGCTGCGCCACTTCCAGATGCAGGCTGCGGGCGTCGGCCACCAGCGTGCGCAGGGCGCGTGCGGTGGTGCGGATGCGATCACGGCGCGCGCTGGCGAGATTGCGCACCAGCCAGGGGGTGAGGCGCGGCAGGTAACGCCAGCGGATCGACAAGGGACCCAGCGGATCCATCAGGTAGCCGGGCACCTTCTTCCACATGCCCGGCTCCACCGGCGGGATCACCGAGTGCGAGGACAGCCAGCCGGCATTGCCATAGCTGGACGCCTCCTGGCTGCCGGCCTCGTTGAAATCGAGCAGGGTCACCTGCAAGCCCTGGTCGAGTGCGTGGATGGCGCTCATCAGGCCGACGGCGCCGGTGCCGATGATCACGGCGTGGCGGGGAAAGGCGATTTCGGGGGAAGTGGACATGGCGGGATCTGCGACGAAAGCAGCATGATACGAGAACTGGCGGGATCCTGCGGCAGGCCGAAGGCCTGCGCTGGCTGCGTCAATTCTGGTTGTAGGCCACGGTGCGCGGCTGGTAAGGCTGGCCGTTGATGCGTCGCTGCTGGTGGAACACGCCGCTGGTGAAGTCCTCGCTCAAGATGTCATGGCGTGCATCGTAATAGCGTGAGCGCACGCCCATGAGACCCATGACCGTATGCTCCAGCTGGTCGGTCTGGTAGGGACGGTATTCGAGACGGGCCTTGTCTTCCGGGCTCTTGCCGGTGAAGGAGCGGGTCCAGACCAGCATGGGGATTTCATAACCGGTGGCGTCGGCGACGGACTGGCCGGCGTGATTGCGGGTGTGCCCCACTTCCTGCGCGTGGTCGGAACTGAAGAGCAGGCTGGCATTGTCTTCACGTGCCGCATTCATGGTCAGCCTGGCCATGTTGCCGACCACGTAATCGTTGTAGGCCATGGCGTTGTCGTATTCATTGCGCAGCTGGCGTATCCATGCCGAACGATCGGCCCCCTCCAGTTTTTCCATCACGCCATCACGCACGGTGTCAAAGCGCGCGTACTGGCTGGGATAGCGCATGTCGTAGGTAGGATGCGCGCCCAGCAGGTGCACCACGATCAGCTTTTTCGGGGCCGGGTCCTGCAGGGCGGTCTCCAGCGCCGGCAGCAGGTTGCCGTCGAAATTGTTTTCGCCGCGCCCGGATCCCTTGTTGATGAACACCTGCTCGTCGGCACGGCGCGAGACCAGGCCCAGCCAGCCATCATTGGGCGGCTGGTTGGAGAGCCAGTGAATCCGGAACCCTGCTTCGCGCGCCAGCATCAGCACATCGGGCTTGCGGTTCCAGGCCTGGGGATCGTTGAGGTCGGCCGGCGTCAGCATCTTCATCAGCGAGTCCATGGTGGCCGGCGCCGAGGAGACCACGTCACGGAACACGATGAGCTCCTTGCGCATCGATTCCAGCGTGGGCGAGGTGGGGCGCTCATAGCCATAGAGCGACATGTTGGCGCGATTGAGGCTCTCGCCGATGATCCACACCACGGTGTTGCGCTCGGGCCCCGCATAACGCACCTGCCAGTCGGAGCGATGCGCCATGTTGCGGGCCACATCCGCTTCCATGTGGGCAGCCTGGGCCAGTTGCTCGCGATAGTCCAGATAACGGATGGGCCAGAACAGCAGCGGATTTTCCTTGGCCATGGTGGGATTGAAATGCAATGCCACGAACACGACCAGCAAGCTGCCCACGGCCACCCGGCCGCGCCAGCGCCACGGCGCGGCTGGCCGTGCCTGCTCACGGCGCAGCAGCCAGCGTTCGCCCAGCCACAGCCCGGTCCAGGCCACCAGCAGCAGGCCCAGTGACTCGGCCAGGTCGCGGCCGTTATGACGGAAGAATTCGCTGCTCTCGGCCGGGTTGGTGTTGAAGATGGCTTGCAGCACCAGGATGGGATTGGGGCGCAGGCCGAAGTAGTCGCGCAGGAACCCCTTGATGGCTGCATCCAGGAAGAACAGCCCGATGATGGCCAGGGCCGTGCGCGAGAACCAGCGCGGACGCTCGCGCAGCCACGGCAAGACCAGGAACAGCCCGGCGATGCCCGGCAAGGCGGCTGCCATTAGCACGCCGCTCTTGGCCAGTTCGTTGGTGCTGATGCACTCCAGTGCCCAGAAGAAGACCAGGCCGGTCAAACCCAGCCCGAGTCGCGCAAGCAGTTTGTTCAATGCTGTCTTTCAGCCGCCCCATCGGCAAGATGTTGTCCTGGTGAAATATTATCCGTCGCGCCGCTTCCCTGGCGGCTTGTCCCCGGTGGCACAAATGCGCTGCCTGGCCTGCGCGATAGGACAAGCTCAGCGATAATTTGTTTCCGCGTGGCGGGCAGAGTATCGCACGCTGCGGGAAGTGAGCACGAAATGAACAACCATACCGATTCTCCAGGCTCCCCCTGTTCCTGAAAGGAAACCCATGCGCCTCTTTTCCCACGCCCTCCTGGCAGCCCTGATGGGCCTCGCGGCAAGCATCCCGGCTGCGGCCCAAGGCGTCTATGACGACTGGTCGGCGGTGAAGGCCCCGGCCGCGCCGGCGCTGTCGCACGTGGTCATCGACCCGGCCACCACCGCCGTGCTGGTGCTCGACATCGCCCGCCAGACCTGCCATCCGGATACGCGTCCGCGCTGCGTGGCCATGCTGCCGCGCGTGGCCAAGCTGCTGGCCATGGCACGCGAGAAGAAGGTTCCGGTGATCTACACCCTGGGCGGCAACAGTACCCCGGCCGACATCTGGCCTGAAGCCGCCATGCAGGGCGGCGAGCCGCTGTTCAAATCCGGCCCGGACAAGTTCGTCAACACCGACCTGGAAAAGATGCTGCGCGAAAAAGGTATCAAGACCGTGGTCTGCATCGGTGCTGCCGCCCACGGCGCAGTGCTGCATACGGCGGCCAGCGCCGCCTTCCGTGGCTTTGACGTGGTGGTGCCGGTCGACCTGATGGCCTCCGACACCGCCTATGCCGAGCAATACACGGCGTGGCACCTGGTCAATGCGCCGCGCCTGGGCGAGCGCGTCAAGCTCACGCAGTTGAGCTGGATCGAGTAAGGCCGGCGGCGCGCTGCAGGAATGATCCGCTGGAGCGATGGTGCAGCGGATGCATCAATGATGGGTGTTGATGCAGGCCATGCATCAATCGCAGTGGCTGTTTCTCATGCAGTGCGCAGCTGGAAGCGAGCGACCAGGCCCGCCAGCTGGTGCGTCTGGTCGCGCAGGGAATGAGCGGCTGCGGCGGCCTGTTCCACCAGCGCGGCGTTCTGCTGGGTACCTTCATCCATCTGCGTGACGGCGTTGTTGATCTCTTCGATGCCGCGGCTTTGTTCGCGGCTGGCCACGGCAATTTCACTCATCAGGGTGGCCACGCGCGCCACTGAATCGACGATCTGGTGCATGGTCCGCCCGGCCTGGTCGACCAGGTCCGCGCCGGTGGCCACCTGCTGTACCGATCCCTCGATGAGCTCCTTGATCTCGCGCGCGGCGGCGGCCGAACGCTGGGCCAGGCTGCGCACTTCGGTGGCGACCACGGCAAAGCCACGCCCTTGTTCGCCGGCACGCGCCGCTTCCACGGCGGCGTTCAAGGCCAGGATATTGGTCTGGAAGGCGATCCCGTCGATGACCCCGATGATGTCGGCAATGCGCGCCGATCCGGTACGGATCTCGCCCATGGTCTGCACCACGCGGTCCACCACGGCACCCCCTTCGCTGGCCAGGCGCGAGGACGTGTTCACCAGTTCGTTGGCCTGGTGCGCGTGATCGGCATTCTGGCGCACGGTGGAGGTCAGCTGCTCCATCGCCGAGGCCGTCTCTTCCAGGCTGGAGGCCTGCGATTCGGTGCGGGAAGACAGGTCGGCATTGCCGCTGGCGATTTCGCCGGACGCCGTGTTGATGATGGCGATGCTGCGATGGACTTCACCCACCATGCTGCCCAGGCTTGCCGTCATGTCATTCAACGCTTGCATGAGCTGGCCGGTTTCGTCACGGCTGCGCACGCTGACCTGGCCGCTGAGATCATTGGCGGCCACGCGCCGCGCCAGTGTCAGCGCTTCGGCCAGCGGATGCGAGACCACCCGGGCAATGGCGATGGCCAGTACCAGGCCGATCAGGATGCCGGCCACCAACAGCCCGATGATCCAGCGCTGCGAACTCCCGAAGACCTGGTCGGCGCGGGTGTTGGCTTCTTCCTTGTGGTCGATGTTGGCCTGGCGCAGGGTGGCGAATTGCTTCTCGATGGCGCGATAGGCCTTGAGCGAATCGCCCTTGGTCAGGGCCAGGGCGTCTTCCTTGTGATTGTCCCGGGACAGCGCGATGATTTTCTTGTGTTCCACCAGATAGGCCGCCAGCGTCTTGCTGAGCTGGTCGAAGGCGCTGGCTTCCTCGGCGGTGAGACCGAGCTGGCGATACTGCGTCTCCAGCGTGGCAAATTCGGCATAGCGCTCGGTGAGTGCTTTTTCCAGCGTGGCCATGGTCTGCTCATTGCCCAGGATGTGCTGGAATTCAGTGGAGCGCACGCGCACCAGCGTGCGTTCCAGCATCAGGCTGATACGGATGCCGGGTTCCCATTTGTGGGCGATTTCGGTGGCTGCGTCATTGACCTTGTCCATCTGGTAGACCGCAAACAGACCCAGTGCACTCATCAGCCCCAGCACCGTCACGAAGGACAGCAGCAGCTTGGTGGCGATCTTCCTGTTCATGAACCATTTCATGGTGATACCCCTTTCCCTCATTGCTTGCGCCGCCCGATGCGGCATTTCCATCACGCAGGAAGATTGGCAATCCGCCATTTCCTTTCCCGCAAAAACAAAGGACCCAGCTCGTCATGCGAACCGGGTCCGGAATGCCATGGCCCAAGGCGGCCGCCCTCCAGCCTGTTGCAGGCTCAGGCGAACTGGAACAGCTGCGCCGCCGTCTCGCCAGTGATGCGACGACGATCTGCCTCGTCGCTGACCAGGGTTTCAAAGCGCCGCCAGCTGTCGGCATAGCTGGTCATGCTTTCATGCTGGGTATGCGGCCAGTCGCTGCCCCACAGCAACCGATCCGTCCCCAGGTGCTGGCGCAGCAGCGGCCATGCCTGGCCGGCGAAATGTGCGCCCCCCTCGCTGCCGCCATTGCGGTACTGCGCCGACAACTTGACCCACACCTGGCGCGAAGCGCCGGTGGAGAGCAGGTAGCGGAATCCCGGATCGTCCACACCCAATGCCGGGTCGACCCGGCCGAAGTGATCGACCACCACCTTCAGGCCCAACTTCAGCAAGGGCTCCAGCACCAGCGGCAAATCACCTGCCTCGCGATGGATCTCGACCTGCCAGCCCAGGGCGGCAACGCGGGTGAGCGTGTCGCGCCACGCGCCCTGGAAATCGGGCAGCGGTGCGCCGCCGACCAGGTTGAAACGCACCCCGACCACGCCCCCTTGATGCAGGGCCTGCAATTGCGTGTCCTCGCACTGCGCATCGATCATGGCGATGCCGCGCAGGCGCTGCGGCGCGCGGGCGATGGCCTGCAGCAGGTAGCTGTTGTCGCTGCCCAGGAAGCTGGGCTGCACCAGCACGCCGTGGCTCATGCCATGCGCATCCAGGCGCGCCAGGTACTCCTCGACGGTGACGTCGTAGGCAGGCGTATAGCGGCGCGCGTCGGCCATCGGCAGGCTGCGCGCAAACACGTGCGCATGGGTGTCGATGCGCTGCGCCGGTAGGGCCATGGCGGGGGTGGTGTTCATGCGCCGGTTTCCATCTGGCGGCCCTTGGTTTCGGGCAGCATCAGCACGGCGATCACCACCAGCGAATAAGCGATGGCGGCATCGATGCCGATGGCCTGGCCCAGCGGCATGGAGTCGCTCATGTGGCCGACCAGCACCGGGAAGCCGGCCGAGGCCACGCGCCCGAAGTTGTAGCAGAAGCCCACGCCGGTGCCACGGATGCCGCTCGGGTAGAGCTCGTTGAACAGCGCACCCAGGCTGGCCGGGATGCCGGCAGCAAAGAAGCCCAGCGGGAAGCCGCAGATCAGCATCTGGGTATCGGTGAGCGGCAGGAAGATGTAGCACAGCACGGTGGCCACGCAGCACAGCGCGAAGGACGCCACGGTACGGCGGCGGCCGATGCGGTCCAGCAATTGCGCACTGGCGATGCAACCGCACCAGAAGGCGATGATGATGACGGCCAGGTAACCGCCGGTGGAGAGCACCGACAGGTGCTTCTCGGTCTTCAGGTAAGTGGGCAGCCAGGTCATCAGCGCGTAGTAGCCACCGTGTGCGCCCACGCCGAGCAGGCTGCCGATGAGGGTCAGGCGCAGCACGTCGGGACGGAAGATGCCCAGAAGCGTACTGGCCGCAGGCTTGCCGGCGACGGCCTTGCGGCCGGCCAGGAAGGCATCGGTCTCGGGCACCGAGCGGCGCACGTAGACCACCAGCAGTGCGGGCAGCAGGCCGATGACGAACATCACGCGCCACGCCATTTCCTGCGGCAGCATCGTGAAGAGCACCGAGAACAGCAGCACCGCACCGCCCCAGCCGACGGCCCAGGCGCTCTGCACGGTACCCATCGCACGGCCGCGATGTTCGGCACGGATGGTCTCGGCCATCAGCACTGCACCGGCCGCCCATTCACCGCCGAAGCCGAAGCCTTGCAGCGCCTTGAGGACCAGCAGCTGCGGATAGCTCTGGGCGAAGGCGCTCAGGAAGGTGAAGAAGGAAAACCAGATGATGGTGATCTGCAGGGTCTTGACGCGCCCGTAACGATCCGACAGGGCGCCGGCGAACCAGCCACCGATGGCCGACGCCACCAGGGTGGCGCCGCTGATCATGCCGGCGTCCGCCTTGGAGAGTGAAAAGGCCGCGATCAGCGCGGGGATGGCCAGGCTGAACATCTGCACATCCAGTGCATCCAGCGCCCACCCGCTGAAGCAGGCCCAGAAAGTCTTGCGTTCCTTGGCAGTGACCTGCCGATACCATGAAAACATTGTCTCGTCCTCTAAGCTGAAGGCGCGCAACTACGGCGTTCCCGCGCCGGCGTCAAGCGGTGCCGGAGCATGGGGAAAACCGATGGTGGCGCGAAGCTGATTGATTTATCTGGTTGACTACTCATATAGTCATATATATGAGTTGTCGCACGATAACACAGCTGCGGTGACTCAACAATCCTCATCGGCTGCTTGTCTTTACGGCAAACCACGCTGCATCGCCCGGCGCGAAAGTCCGGCCGGCATGACATGGGTTGGGCGCATCATCCACCGGGCGCAAGTGCCGGACAAGGGAAGGCGCACTGTGCCGCCCGCTGGAGGCCGGCACTGTTCACCCTGTCGTTGTGAAGCTCGCCCGCCACAGGTAGACTGGGCACTTTCCCGTTTGCAAGGCCATTCCCTCCATGCTTGACCAGAACCGCGCCGATGCGCGCCTGCCGTTGTACCTGCAATTGCGCGATCAGCTCGCGGCCCAGATCCGTGCCCAGAAGTGGCAACCGGGCCAGGCCATTCCCTCCGAGGCCGAACTGAGCCAGTCTTTCCAGGTGGCGGTAGGAACGGTGCGCCGCGCGATCGAGACGCTCATGAGCGAAGGCCTGGTGGAACGCACCCATGGGCGCGGCACCTTCGTACGCAAGGCGCGTTTCGACAACTCGCTGTTCCGCTTCTTCCGCTTTGAATCGCCCGACGGCCGCCCGCTGGCACCCAAGAGCGTCATCGTCAGCCGCAAGGTCATCGAAGCGCCACGCCAGGCGGCCGAGGCCTTGCACCTGAAAGCGCATGCCCGGGTGATCGAACTGCTGCGCCTGCGCAAGGTGGATGGGCAGCCGGTGCTGGCGGAGAACATCTACCTCTGCGCCCAGCGCTTCAAGGCCTTGGCGGACAAGGCACCGGAGGATTTCGGCGACCTGCTCTATCCGCTCTATGAACGCGAATGCGGACTCATCGTCGCCTCGGCACGCGAGACCCTGACGGTGGAAACGGTGACGGCGGCGCAGGCCCGGCTGCTTGGTCTGAAGGAAAAAACGCCGGTAGTAGTGATCGAACGGGTGGCTTTCGGTTCGGATGGTGCGCCGCTGGAATGGCGGCAATCGCGCGGGGCGGCGAGCAAGTTCAGGTATAGCGCGGAGATTCGCTGAAACAGCGTACGCGCGAACCAAGCCAGGAGGGACTTTGGCGCTCCCTCTGGAGCGCTTGCTTTACTTGGCGGGCCTTCGCGCACGCACAGGCCGGGCGGGTTCCTGCACGGCGCACACCGAAACTGCGTGCGGCGCGCGAGGTGATTCATTGCGCAATTCACGCAGCAAACCCGGATGATTGCGCAGCAGCCGCAGCAGCAACACCAGCGCGCGAGGCGGCTTGATTTTGCCGGCCTCGTAGCGATTGAAGGCATTGACGCCCCCGCCGAACAGCAGACTGGCTTCGCGCTGGCCCAGTTGCAATGCCTGGCGCGCGGCAATGATCTCCTCCGGATCGATCAGTCCGGCATTGACCGTCTTGTTGAAAGCCAAGGCTTCGGCCGAGATCCTTTCTTCTTCGTCGGGATCCGGCAGGCATTCCCCGCAACGCGGGCAGTACTGGCCGCTGACGGCAGCGATCATCGTGGTTTCGCCTTTGTAGGCATACGGCAGGTCGCGCCTGTCGCGTACCAGCGTAGCACCTCCGCATTGGGGGCATTTCATGTCATTTCTCCTTGAAGGATACGATCAGCACATCATCGACCACGGTCAGCTTGAGATAGAGCACCCCATGCCGTGTCGACGGGCGGTACACGTCCTGCCAGATGCGATGATCGTCATGCGTAGTCATGCTCTTGTAGAAGTCGCGCTTGCCCAGACTGGCCACGATGGCCACCATGCCCATCTCGTCGATACCCATAGCGGCTGCCCCCAGCAGTGCCGACGCCGTCTTGCGCACCCGCCCTTGGCGAACCAATGAATGAACGACTTCCAGCTTGCAGTGAGGCGTGTGCTTTTCCATTTGCATGATAACCATCTTGGTTATGATCGCCAAGCGGGTGATAGCGAAGAGGTTTGAGAAACGGGAGGAAATTGGTTCACCGGGCGAGGCTGATGCCCGATGCGAAGCCGCGATTCTGAAACGCACTCTGTGGTTTTGATGCATACGAATGGAAATGTCGCGCGAAACTCGTTTACTATCGTCGCTCAGCCCATCACTTCCCACACCATGCACCTGAAGCGATCCCGCATCCAGACACCCGCTGCCCTCCCGGCCGCTGGCGCCTGCATGCATGGGCTGAACACCAAAAAACGGCATCTCCGCTGACGGGGATGTCACGTCCCGTCCGGCGGAATGCCTGGCGGGACTGGATCGCAACACACCCTTCTTCCAGACCTCGCCCGGCGCGCTGCCGGTGGAACGGCTTTCTTCAACCGTTTTTCATGAGGTACACATGCAAACTGCTCGTCCCCCGATCGATCTCCAACTCCACGTCGACGCCCAATACACCAGCCCCTACGCCATGTCGGTCTTCGTCACCCTGCGCGAGAAGGACTTGCCCTTCGCGCTGCACACGGTCGATCTGGACGCCGCCGCCCATCACGATCCCGCCTATGCCGCACTCTCCCTGACGGCACGCGTGCCGACCTTGCAGCATGGCGAGCTGGCGCTGTCCGAATCCTCGGCCATCACCGAATACCTGGAAGAGGTCTTCGGCGGGTCGCCGGTCTATCCCGCCCATCTCCCCTCACGCGCACGCGCGCGCCAGGTGCAAGCCTGGTTGCGCAGCGACCTGCTGCCCATCCGCGAAGAGCGCAATACCCAAGTGCTCTTCTATGGCGCGCGCAAGCCGCCCCTGTCGGCACAGGCAGCGGCCGCAGCGCAACGACTGTTCCGTTTCGCCGAAGCGCTGCTGCCCCAGGGAGCGGAGCACCTCTTCGGCCAGTGGTGCATCGCCGATACCGACCTGGCGTTGATGATCAATCGCCTGGCACTGCATGGCGACCCGGTACCGCCGCGTCTGGCCGCCTATGCCAAGGCACAGTGGCAGCGGCCCTCGGTGCAGGAGTGGGTTGCGATGCAGCGCCCGCCGCTGACGGCATGAACAGCATCGGTGATCACTGATCGGTGATCCCAATGAAAAAGGGCGGCGTCCCAAGACGCCGCCCCTTCGAAGCTACCCGCGCGCGAGGGCAATCAGGCGATCGCCTCGGGACGCGGACGGGCAATGGCGAACACCACCGCCACGGCCACCAGGTCGAATGCCGCCAGCAGCACGAACAAGGGACCATAGCCAATCTGTGTGACGAGAATGCCGAAGAGCAGCGTGAACAGCGTCGCGCCCAGGTAGCCGCTCATGCCGGTCAGGCCGGTGGCGGTGGCCACCTGGTTCTTGGTGAAGACGTCGGAAGTGATCGAATACAACGCGCCCGACAGCGTCTGGTGCGCAAAGCCGCCGATGGAAAGCAAGGCGATGGCCACATACGGACTATCAACGAAACCCACGCAGGCCGGACCGATCATGGCAAGGCTACCCACCAGCATGACCAGCTTGCGCGAGGTGAACAGCGACACATTCAGGTGCTTGTGGAAGAACGGGCTCAGGTAGCCGCCCAGCACGCAACCGATATCGGCCGCCAGGAAAGGCAGCCAGGCGAACATGGCGATTTCCTTGATGTTCATGTGGCGCTCGGTAGCCATGTACAAGGGGATCCAGGCATTGAAGGTCTGCCACGCCGGTTCCGACAGGAAGCGCGGGATGGCGATCGACCAGAAATTCTGGCTGCGCACGATCTTGGTCCAGCTTTCGCGCACGACTTTTTCAGGGGTCTTTTCCTGGCCGTCGAGGATGTAGGCGCGCTCTTCCGGCGAGAGCAGCTTCTGGTCACGCGGGCTCTTGTAGAACAGCATCCACAGGAAAAACCACAACACGCCCAGCACGCCCACCACCACGAAGGACATCTTCCAGCCGCCGTGCAGGATGGTCCATACCACCAGGGGTGGTGCGCACAGCGCGCCGATGGACGAGCCGATGTTGAACCAGCCGATGGCCACCGACCGTTCCTTGGCCGGGAACCACTCGGTGGACGCCTTCACGCCGCCAGGAATGCCGGCCGCCTCGGTCATGCCCAGCAGCGCGCGGAAGAAGGCCAGGCTCTGCCAGCCGGTCGCCAGGGCGGCGGCGGCACACACCAGCGACCAGGCCAGGGCGAAGATGCCGAAGCCGATCTTGGTGCCCACCGCGTCGAGAACGTAGCCGGCCACCGGCTGCATGACCGCATAGCAGATCTGCCATGCCACCACGATGTAGGAATACTGCTGGGTACTCATGTCCAGCTCTTTCATCATGGTCGGGGCGGCCACCGATAGCGTGTTGCGGGCCAGGTAATTGACGATCAGGGCCAGGGTGACCAGCGTCACCATGTACCAGCGGATTCCTCTTACGTACTTCATGGCGTCTCCAAAATGGATAGTTCTTCAAAGGGCAGGCAATGCGCGGCCCGTCGCCTGGGGGTGCGGTTGCGCGCCCGCTCTCGCGGTGGATGGCGCACAGCCGGCATCCCCGGGCGGCACGGGGCCGCCTGGTGTCAGGCAGATCGGGAATGCATGCCTGTCTCCAGATGAAGTTTTATTATCTTTTTTATCATTTCATTTATACGATGTCGTATAAGTTAAGCTGCGATTAGTCGGACTAATTCTTCATGCAGGTGGACAACTCTAATGATCGCGGCTCGGGAAGTCAACCGAATTAAATGCAGATTCCTTCCTGGAATGGGCTTGGCAGGCCGATTTCGGAGGAGCAAGGTGAATCTTCCCGCGCGCCGGACGCCCCAGGCTTGCGCCCCGGCGCAGAACCCTTCATAGTGACCGCAGACGAACTCTTCGGCAGCAGTCATCGTACATGTCAGCATTCAACCCGCCCTCCCCTGATTCTTCACGTCGCGGCCAGCTCAGCCGGTCCGAACACATCTGCAAGCAGATCATCGCTTCCATCCTGCGCGGGGAACTGGGTGAGAACCGCAAGCTGCCCACCGAAGTGGAACTGGCGCAGCGCTACGAGGCTTCCCGCACGACGGTACGGGAAGCGCTCACGCGCCTGCGTTCGGAAGGCATCGTGGTCTCGCGCCGGGGCTCGGGCAACTATGTGCAGCGGCTGCCGGTCCTGCAAAGCAGCGCGCCGGCGCAGATTGCCAGCATCCCTGACGTGGAGCGCTATTACGCGTTTCGGCAGTGCGTGGAAGTCGGTGCGGCAGGCATTGCGGCCACCGCCCGCGAGGAAGAGGACATCGCCCTGATGCGCCATTGCCTGCAAGCGCTGCGGCGCGCGCAACTGGAAGGACAGACCGGCGTGGAGGAAGACCTGGCGCTGCACATGGCCATCGCCCGGGCCACCCGCAATCCCTTCTTCATCTCCACCATCGAACATGCACTGGGCCCGATCCGCCAGTGCATGGAACTGGCACAGAACCTGGGTTCACCCCAGGAGGGTGAGCGCATCCAGGTCATCGATGACGAACACCAGGCCATCATCGATGCCATCGCCCAAGGTTCGGCGCCAGACGCCGAGGCGGCCATGCGCGCCCACATCGGGCATGCGCGCCAGCGCATCTTCGAAGGCGGCTGAAGGCGGCACAAGACGGCAGGTGACGCAACAACGCCGGGCCATGTTGCGCCCGGCGTGGCTGGATCAAAGACGGCTTAAGCGGGATTCTGCACGGCGGCCGGCAGGTCGCGGCCGTGATGCTTCTTGTAGATGGCATTGAGCTTGCCATTCTTCTGGTTGGTCTTGACCCAGTTGTCGATCCATTCTTTCAGGCGCGGCTGGTTCTTGTTGATGGCAATGCCCAGGTCAAACGCCTTCTGTTCGAACTTCATTTCCAGGTTCTTGCCCGGCGCCTTCTTCTGCATTTCCTGCAGGTTCGAAGGCGTGCTGGAGAACACTTCCACCTGGCCCGTGACCATCGAGGTGATGAGGGTTGCATCATCTTCGTAGCGCATGATCTCCGCACCCTTGGCGTTCTGCGTGGTCAGCGTATCGTTGGGCGTGGCGCGGGTGACGCCGATGCGCTTGCCGTTGAGGTCCGCATAGTCCTTGATGGCCATGCTCTTGGGCGCACCGATGATGAGGCTGATCACAGCGTAGGGCGTGGAGAAATCGATGACCTTCAAGCGCTCCGGCGTGATCGACAGCGAACCCACCACGATATCGGCGCGATTCGATTGCAGGGTCGGCACCCGCGCGGCATTGGCCACCTGGATCAGGTCGAGCTGCACGCCCAGGTCCTGCGCCAGCAGGCGCGCAGCATCGACGTCGGAGCCGGCCGGTTGCAGCTTGTCGTCGCTGTAGCCGAACAGCGGCGTACTGGATGTGGTGGCGATGCGGATCTTGCCGGCCTTCTTGATATCGTCGAGCTGGTCGGCGTGCGCGGCATGGGCGGCCAGGCCCAGGACCAGGGCCGCTATGGCGGGGCGTACGAGGTGGCGTAATGGGGTTAGTTGCATTTTGTGTCTCCGTTATTTTAGGAATGGTCAGGTCAGGCAACAGCGTTTGCGCTACAGGTCGGCGGCCAGGAAGGCTTGCAGTTCGGGGGTGTGCGGATGGTCCAGCATGTCGCCGGGACCAACTTCCCAGACCCGGCCCTGGTGCATGTAGATGATGCGGTCGGCCACGCGCTTGGCGAAGTTCATCTCGTGCGTCACCAGCAGCATGGTCATGCCATTGGCGGCCAGGTCTTCCATCACGCGCAGCACTTCGCCGGTCAGTTGCGGGTCCAGTGCCGAGGTCACTTCATCGAACAGCATCACCTTGGGTGACATCGCCAGCGAGCGCGCAATGGCCACGCGCTGCTGCTGCCCGCCGGAGAGCTGCTCGGGATAGGCATGGGCCTTTTCGTCGAGCCCCACCTGCGCCAGCGCGGCCAGGGCCACGCGGCGCGCCTCGGCCTTGTCCTGCTGCTTGACGTGGCGCAGGGCCAGCATGACGTTTTCCAGCACGTTGAGGTGAGGGAACAGGTTGTAGCTCTGGAACACGATGCCGACCTCGCGCCGCAGCTGGTGCAGGTCCACGTGTGGATCATCGACACGGATGCCGGCCACTTCGATGCTGCCGGAGTCGATGGTCTCCAGCCGGTCGATGCAACGGAGTGCCGTGGACTTGCCGGAACCGGAGGCACCGATGATGGCGATCATCTCGCCGCGCGCCACTTCAAAGGACACGCCTTTCAAGACCTGGTTGTCGCCGAAACTCTTGTAGACCTGGTCCAGCCGGACGATGACCGGCTGCGGTTCCGGTGACGCCGCCACGGCGCGCAGATGCGGTGCGGATTCGGGCTTAGCGATGGCTGACATTGAGCTTTCTCTCCATGGATGCGCTCCAGCGCGATAAGGGATAGCAGAGCAGGAAGTAGAACGACCCCACCAGCAGGAACACCAGGAAGGGCTGGAAGATGGAGTTGTTGATGATCTGCCCGGCCCGGGTCAGTTCGACGAAACCGATGACCGAGGCCAGCGAGGTCATCTTGATCAACTGCACCAGGAAGCCGATGGTCGGCGGCAGCGACAGCCGCGTGGCCTGCGGGATGATGACCAGGCGCAGGGTCTGCCAGCGCGTCAGCGACAGGCATTCGGAGGCCTCCCACTGCGGGCGCGGCATGGCTTCCACGCAACCGCGCCAGATGTCGCCCAGATAGGCGCTGGCATAGATCATCATCGCCAGCCCCGCCGCCACCAGCGCCGGCAGCACCAGCCCGTAGACCGACAGTCCGAAATAGACGATGAAGAGCAGGATCAGCAAGGGAATGCCCTGCACGCATTCGATGAAAAGGAGGGCCGGTCGCCGCAGCCAGGCGCGTGGCGAGATGCGCGCCAGCATCACCAGGAATCCGCCGATGCCGCCGAGCACGAAGGCCAGTAGCGACAAGACCAGGGTCCAGCCGATGGACTGCACCATGAAGAAGAAATAGGTCCAGCTGAAGTTGCCCATCACGATGTGCTCCCTTCGATGCGCAGCGCAGCTGCGGTGTTGACGGCTACCGGTCGTGCCGCGCCATGCACATACGGTATATGGGCCAGCGGCGCCATCCCTGCCGGATCGCTGGCGGGCAAGCGCGACACCGGACTGCGTCTGCCCTGCGCGGCCGCGCGGCGCAAGGTGCGGCGGCGCTTGAAAATAGTTTCACCGATGGAATAAGCCACCAGCTTGACCAGCACGGCCAGCACCAAATACAGGGCAGCCACCACGAGATAGGTTTCCAGTGAGCGGAAGGTATCGGACTGCACGGTATTGGCAATGGCCGTCAGCTCCTCGGCCGATATCTGCGAGGCCATCGCCGAGGCCTGCATCATCAGCAGGAACTGGCTGGTCAGCGCCGGATAGACGCGCTCGATGGCCGGCTGCAGCATCACGTGCCAGCGGATGCGCCAGACCGACAGGCCCAGGCATTCGGCGGCCTCGATCTGTCCGCGCGGGACCGAATCGATGCCGGCACGGATGATCTCGGCGGCATAGGCGGCGATGTTGATGATCATCGCCAGCACCGCTGCCGCGAAGGTCGGCATGCGGATACCGAGACTGGCCAGACCAAAATACAGCAGGAAGATCTGCACCAGGAACGGGGTATTGCGCACCACCTCGATGTAGCCGCTGCAGGTGCGGGCTACAAGGCGATGGGGACTGTTCTTGGCGAAGGCGACGAAGATGCCGATGGCTACGCCCACGATGACAGCCAGCGTCGTCATCTTCAGCGTCAGCCAGGCACCGTGCAGGAACACGGGCCAGTACGGCGCCAGTGGCGTGAAGTCGAGAGAGAAGTTCATGGGCTGCCGGGTCCATCAAGGTTTCAGGGAACCGGACATCGGTGCGGCGCGGGCGCGATCCTGCTGCGTGCGAGCGGCCCGGTGTGCCGGGTGCTGCCTTGCTGCGATTCAGGTCAAGCTGTTGCGTGCGGTGCTGCCATGCCGCGCGCTGGAGAAGGGCGTAGCGCGCGGGAAATTCAATGAACTGCGGCGATGGACTACAACGGGACTGCCGCGATGAAACGGGAAAATGCTGTGGACAACTTAAGTTAGTTCGCCAGCGGATCAAAGGGTCCGGCGGCCGTGAAGGCGCCGCCTTGCAGCGTCGCAACCGGATCATCGGCAGCCGGCTGCGGTTGCGCTTCCACCTTGGCGCGGAAGATCTCCGAACTGTCCTTGGGCGCATAGCCCAGGTGCGCGGCGTGGCGGTTGTCCCACCAGGTCTTGGCGTTGGCCGACATGCCGTAGACGATGGTGTGGCCCACGCCAGGGATGAACAGCGCACGGCGCAGCAGTTGCTCGAAATCGTCCATGCTCATCCAGCTGGCCAGCATGCGGCGGTTGGTCGCTTCCGGGAAGATCGAACCGATGCGGATGCTCACCGTCTCCACGCCATAGCGGTCGAAGTAGAACTGCGCCATGTCTTCGCCATAGGACTTGGACAAGCCGTAGTAGCCATCGGGCCGCTTCATGGCGTGCGCATCGATGCGCTCATCCTGTCCATAGAAACCGGTGACGTGATTGGAGCTGGCGAAGATGACGCGCTTGACGCCACGCCGGCGTGCGGCCTCGTAGATGTGGAAGACGCCCTTG
Source organism: Herbaspirillum sp. CAH-3 (assembly GCF_009668275.1). Classification (NCBI taxonomy): domain Bacteria; kingdom Pseudomonadati; phylum Pseudomonadota; class Betaproteobacteria; order Burkholderiales; family Oxalobacteraceae; genus Herbaspirillum; species Herbaspirillum sp. CAH-3. The sequence goes on from NZ_VSWE01000018.1 coordinate 74,622, forward strand.
ATGTTGGCTTCCAGGATCTCTTCGAAGGGACGCTCCACCGACACGCCACCCAGGTGGATGATGGCCTCGCAGCCCGCCACCATGGCATCGACCGCAGCGCGATCGGCCAGGTCGCAGCCCAGCACTTCTTCATGCGCGGCCGCAGGGCCGGCGGCCTCCATGGCCACAGCCAGATCCGCTACCCGCACATGCTCGGCGAAAGACGCCAGGCGGCCACGCAATTGCCGGCCCACGCCACCGGCAGCGCCGGTCAGCAGGAGGCGGGAAAAACGGGCGGTCTGCCACGCATCACGGTCGGTGTCTGCGCTCATGCGGGCTGTCTCCTGATGGTTGCTCATCGTTGTTGTTGTCGGATCGGGTGCTGCATTCAAAGGCGGTGATGTCGCCGATCGCCCTGTGCCTGCATCGGGTCGGCAGAGCTTGTACGTCGTCGTATCACTGGGCGGATTATTCCCGGCGAGGTACGGCTTGTCAACCGGATTCGGGGGCAATTACGGCGGAGGGATATGAAGCTTCACGTAGGAAATCCTCTCAGGAATCTCACGCGATTTTGCGCTCATCTGACTCCAAAACCACGCCATATTCCATCAAATGAGACAAATATGCGCCAAACGCCGAAATGACTTGGCCGCGAAATTCTTCTCATTTACACTGCTTGCCAGAAGGAAAGCAGCCTGTCACCACGTCCCTGCGACGGTCCGGCCGCCAGATCGATGCGCGGCCATTGCGGCAGGTTCCCTTCGTCCATTTCCCCGTCCGCTACGCCGCGCCGCCGGACCCATGACCAAGAAAAGCAAGAGACCATGCATTCCCTGAGCAAACTCAAGATCGGTACGCAATTGCGTATCGGCTTCGGCATCGTGATCGCACTGATGCTGGTATTGATTTCCATCGCGCTGCTGCGCATGCACGCCATTTCCGGCGCGATGCGCTACCAGGACCAGGTGACCGAAACCAGGCTGGAGCCGCTGTATGTGGCCCGCGAGGCGCTGGACCAGACCGGCATGTCCGCGCGCAACGCCTACATCTTCCGTGACGACGCTGATGCGGCGCGCGAGCTGGCCATCGTCGATGAGCAGAAAGCCCTGTACCTGTCCGCCCTTCGCCAGCTGGAGCCGGCGATGGCCGGCAATGCCCAGTTCGAGAAGGCCAAGGCCGGGCTGCTGGCGATGGCGGAAGAACTGAAGCGCCCGCGCCACTATCGTGAACGCGGCCAGATGGAAGCCTACGGTGAGTTCCTGGTCAAGGAGTGCAGCCCGCTGCGCCGCCAGATCGTGGCCGACATCGACGTGCTGCTCAAGTCCGTACAACGCGAGAACCAGCAAGCCAGTGCTGCGGCGGATGCGCTCTTCGACAGCTCGCTGCGGCTGGTGATCCTGTGTGGTGCCGTGATCCTGGTGGTCTCGATGGCAACGGCGTGGATGATCCGCAGGAGCCTGCTGGGCCAGCTGGGCGGCGAACCGCGCTATGCAGTGGAAATTGCCGGACGCATCGCGCATGGCGAACTCTCCACGCCGGTCGACACCAAGGCGGGTGACCGCACCAGCCTGCTGTATGAAATCCGCGTGATGCGCGACAAGCTGGCCTCGCTGGTCCAGCAGGTGCGCACCGGCACCCATACGATTGCGGGGGCCTCTTCCGAAATCGCCATGGGCAACCAGAACCTGTCGGAGCGTACTGAGCAACAGGCCGAGACCCTGGAGAAAACCGTGGCCGCCATGGAAGAACTCACCGCCGCCGTGCGCCGCAATGCAGACAACGCGCGCCAGGCCAACGAACTGGCCGGCTCGGCCTCCGACATCGCCAGCCAAGGTGGCGCGGTGGTGCAGCAGGTAGTCTCCACCATGGGCCAGATCGATGCGGCCTCGCGCAAGATCGTCGACATCATCGGCGTGATCGACAGCATCGCGTTCCAGACCAACATCCTGGCGTTGAACGCCGCGGTGGAAGCGGCGCGAGCCGGTGAACAGGGCCGCGGCTTTGCCGTGGTGGCCGCGGAAGTCCGTTCACTGGCGCAGCGTTCGGCAGCGGCCGCGCATGAGATCAAGCAGCTCATCGACACTTCGGTGGCCAGCGTGAGCGACGGTAGCCGCCTCGTGCAGCAGGCAGGCGGGACCATGCAGCAAGTGGTGGCCAGCGTGCAGCGCGTGACGGCGGTGGTGGCCGAGATCAGCGATGCCAGCCAGGCGCAGACCGAGGGCATCCTCGCGGTCAATGACGCCATCGCACGGCTGGACGAGAATACCCAGCAGAATGCGGCCCTGGTGGAAGAAGCCGCTGCAGCATCGCAATCGATGAGCCAGCAGGCCGATCACCTGAGCCATCTGGTGGGCGCCTTCAAGCTCAGTGCGGCGCAGATGGAAGCCGATCCGGCTGCCAATGACGACGGCACGCTCACCATCGACATCACGCCGGCACCGCCGCGCATTGCGATGCGCTGAGCACTGCTGCCACCATCAGGACGGACTGTGCGCTGCCGCCCCAGGCTGTGCCGTCTCTTCACTCCAGCCGCCGCCCAAGACCTTGTAGAGCGTGATGCGATTGCTCTGCTCGGTCAGGCGCAGCGAGATCAGCGTCTGCTGTGCGGAGTACAGCGTACGCTGCGCCACCAGCGTGGTGAGATAGCTGTCGATGCCATTCTTGTAGCGCGCCTCGGACAAGCGGAAGGCCTTTTCGCTGGCCGCCGTGGCCCGGCCCTGCGCATCCAGCCGCTGGTCCAGCGTGGCGCGCACGGCCAGCGCATCAGCCACTTCCCGGAAGGCGGTCTGGATCGCCTTCTCGTAATTGGCCACATCGATATCGCGCGTGATCTTGGCCGAATCCAGGCTGGCGCGCAGGCTGCCCGCATTGAAGATGGGCAGGTTGATCGATGGCACGAAACTCCAGCTGCCACTGCCCGCCTTGAACAAGCCGCCCAGGGTACGGCTGGCCGTTCCGCCATCGGCCGTGAGCGAAATGCTGGGGAAGAAGGCCGCGCGCGCCGCACCGATGTCGGCATTGGCGGACTTCAAGGTATGTTCGGCCGCCAGCACATCCGGGCGACGCAGCAATACTTGCGAGGGCAAGCCCGCAGGCGTGGCAGGCAATACGCTGGCGGTGTCCGGCAAACCGGCCGGCAACAGCGCCGCATCCACATCGGCCCCGACCAGCAGGCGCAACGCGTTGATGTCCTGCGCAACCTGGCTGGTATAGCTGGCCACATCGGCGCGTGCCGCTTGCACCGTGGCTTCCTGGCTGGCAAGATCGACTCCGGAGACGGTACCGATATCGTGGCTGCGCTGGCTCAGTTCGAAGGTCCGTGACTGGCTGGCATAGGTGTCCTGCGCCAGCTTCAACAACTCACGGTCGGACGCCAGCGTGAGCCACGCGGTAGCGACTTCGGCCACCAGGCTGATGTGGGTGCTGCGACGCGTCTCGACCTGGTACTGGTAGGTTTCCAATGCTGCATCGGAGAGGTTCTTCAGGCGGCCGAAGAAATCCAGCTCGTAAGCGCTCACTCCCACCGTCACGCTCTGCTGCCGTGACACCGCGGCGCGGCCGCTGGTGGACAACTCGGCCGGCGTGCGGCTGGCCGTGCTGGTGCCCGTGGCGGAGATGGCCGGATAGCGATCGGCATCGGTGATGCGATATTGCGCGCGCGCCTTCTCGATGTTCAAGGCCGCCACCCGCAGGTCACGGTTGTTCTCCAACGCGGCGGCGATCACCTGCTGCAGGCGGGGATCAAGGAAGAATTCGCGCCAGCCGAGCTGATCGGCATCGATCTCGCCAGCGGCCTTGCCGGCACTGCCGCCGACCGGCTTGCCGTCGACCTGCTGGCTCCAGCTGGCAGGTACCGGTGCGGCCGGTTGCGCGTAATCGGGCGCGAGGTTGGCGCAGCCGGACAGCGCTGCAGCAAGCGCCAGCAACATGGCCGTACGGGTCCAGGGAATCGAAGACTGTTGTGCGGGCCGGGTCATCACACGCCCTCCTTTTGTGTCGCGTGATCGTCATCCCGGCGTGGCTTCTTCGCCGCGCGGCGATCCAGCCAGGTGCCGATCAGGTAGTAGAACAGGGGCACGAAGAAGATGCCCAGCAAGGTCGCCGACAACATGCCGCCCAGCACGCCCGTACCAATGGCGCGGCGGCTGGCCGAGCCGGCACCGCTGGCCACGGCCAGCGGCAGCACGCCGAACATGAAGGCCAGCGAGGTCATCAGGATGGGGCGCAGGCGCAGCTGCACCGCTTCCAGGGTCGCGTCCCGCAGGCTCTTTCCGGACTCGTGCAATTGCTTGGCGAATTCCACGATGAGGATCGCGTTCTTGGCCGACAGGCCCACGGTGGTCAGCAGCCCCACCTGGAAATACACGTCGTTGGACATGCCGAAAATGCCCGTCAGCAGCACCGTCCCGACGATGCCCAGCGGCACCGCCAGGATCACCGCGAAGGGCACCGACCAGCTCTCATAGAGGGCGGCCAGGCAGAGGAACACGAAGAGGATGGAAATCGCATACAGCATCGGCGCCTGGTTGCCCGAGAGCCGCTCCTGGTAGGACGAACCGGTCCACTCGAAGCCGATGCCGGCCGGCAGTTGCGCCACCAGCTTTTCCACTTCGGCCATGGCCGTGCCCGAGCTCACGCCCGCTGCCGGTTCACCGACGATCTCGAAGGAAGATACGCCGTTGTAACGCTCCAGCAGCGACGGGCCATAGGTCCACTTGCTGCTCATGAAGGCCGAGAAAGGCACCATCTGGCTGGCCGAGTTGCGCACGTACCAGCGGTTCAGGTCTTCGGCCTGCATGCGGAAGGCCGAGTCGCCCTGCACATAGACCTTCTTGACGCGTCCATTGCTGAGGAAGTCATTGACGTAGGTACCGCCCATGGCGGTGGCCAAGGTCGAGTTGATGTCGGCGGTCGCAATCGACAGCGCATCGGCCTTGCGATCATCGATGGCTACGCGCAATTGCGGCGTGTCGTCCAGGCCGGTGGTGCGCACGTTGGCCAGCAGCGCATTGCCGCGCGCCAGTTGCAGGAACTGGTCACGCGCCTTCAACAGCGCATCGTGGCCCACACCGCCCACATCTTTCAATTCCAGGTCGAAGCCGGAACTCTGTCCCAGGCCGCGCACCGCAGGCGGGTTCATCAGGAACACACGCGCGCCGCGGATCTTGGACAAGTCGGCGTTGGCCATGCGCACCAGTTCGGAAGCCGACTGCCCGGTACCGGTACGCTGGTCCCACTCCTTCAAGCGGATGAAGGCACGCGCACCGTTCTGGCTGTTGCCGCCCACACCGGCACCGACGATGGCCAGTACCGATTCGACCGACTCGGGCTTGTTCATGAAGTATTCCTGCACGGTCTTCACGACGGTGGCGGTCTGCTCGGCGGTCGCGCCCGTGGGCAGCTGGATCTGGGCCATCAGCACGCCCTGGTCTTCTTCCGGCAGGAAGGAAGTGGGCAGGCGCATGAACAGCACCGCCATCGCCACGGCGATCAAGGCATACATCAGCAGGCCGCGCTTGCCCCGCTTGAGCAGGCCGCCGACGCCGCCCTGGTAGCGGGTCGCGCTGCGGTCAAAGGTGCGGTTGAACCAGGTAAAGAATTTTCCCTGCTGCACATGGCCAGCCGCATGCGGCTTGAGCAGCGTGGCGCACAGGGCCGGCGTCAGGGTCAGCGCCACCATCACCGACAAGGCCATGGCCGAGACGATGGTGATGGAGAACTGGCGATAGATCACGCCGGTCGATCCGCCGAAGAAGGCCATCGGGATGAACACCGCCGACAGCACCATGGCGATACCCACCAGCGCACCGGTGATTTCCTGCATGGACTTGCGCGTGGCTTCCTTGGGACTGAGCTTTTCTTCGCTCATCAGACGCTCGACGTTTTCCACCACCACGATGGCATCGTCCACCAGCAAGCCGATGGCCAGCACCATCCCGAACATGGTCAGGGTGTTGATGGAATAGCCGAACATGGCCAGGATGCCGAAGGTCCCCAGCAGCACCACCGGCACCGTGATGGCCGGGATGAAGGTGGCGCGGATGTTCTGCAGGAACAGGTACATGATCAGCACCACCAGCACGATGGCTTCGATCAGGGTCTTGACCACTTCTTCCAAGGACACGCGCACGAAGGGCGTGGTGTCGTAGGCGATGTTGGTCTTGAGCTTCATGGAGGCCGGGAAGTAGGGCTCCAGCTCGGCCATCTTCTTCTTGACCGCATCCGCCGTGGCCAGTGCATTGGCGCCCGTGGCCAGCTGGATCGCCAGCGCCGAGGACGGCTTGCCGTTCTGCTGCGAGGCCACCTGGTAGCTCTCGCCACCCAGCTCCACGCGGGCCACGTCAGAGAGTTTCACCACCGAACCATCGGCGGAGGACTTGACGATGATGTTGCGGAATTCATCCGGCGTGGTCAGCTTGCTGCGCGCCGTGATGGTGGCATTGATCTGCTGCCCCGGTTGCGCCGGCAATGCGCCGATCTCGCCGGCCGACACTTCGGTGTTCTGCGCTTCGAGCGCACTGGTGACGTCGGACGGCATCAGCGCGTACTTCTGCAGCTTGGCCGGATCGATCCAGATGCGCATCGCGTAATTGGTGCCGAAGGCGGTCACGTCGCCCACGCCTTCCACGCGGCTGATCTGATCGGTCAGCGTGCTGCTGATGAAGTCGCCGATGTCGATGCTGGTGATGCGCGGATCATCCGAGGTCAGCGACAGCACCATGAGGATGTCGGTCGACGCCTTGGTGACGGTCACGCCATTGTTCTGCACCGCCTGCGGCAGGCGTGCCGTGACCTGCTGCAGCTTGTTCTGCACCTGCATCTGGGCCACGTCCGGATTGGTACCGGCGGTGAAGGTCAGCGCCACCGTGGCGCTGCCGGCCGAACTGGAGCTGGCCGACATGTATTGCAGGTTGTCCAGGCCCTTCATCTGCTGCTCGATGACCTGGGTCACCGAGTCTTCCAGGGTCTTGGCCGAGGCACCGGTGTAGGTGGCCTTGATGTTGACCTTGGGCGGGGCGATGTCCGGGTATTGCTCCAGCGACAGCGAGCGGATCGACATCATCCCGCCCAGCATGATGATGATGGCGATGACCCACGCGAAGATGGGCCGGTCGATAAAGAAACGTGCCATGTGTGCCTCGCTTACTTCGCCGGGGCGCTGGTGGCCGGGGCAGCGGCCGGGTCGGCATCACCGCCCAGCGAGGGATCGGCGGCCGCCGCAGCGGCTTCACGCGCCAGGTCCTTTTGCAGGCTGTCGGTGATGTCGATGGCGCGCGGTGTGTCGCCGGTGCGTACCTTCTGCAAGCCATCGACGATGAGCTTGTCGCCTTGCTGCAAGCCACGGCTGATCCACCAGTTGTTGCCCACGGCACGCGCCACGGTCACCAGGCGCTGCTGAACCTTGCCGTCGGCCCCCAGTACCAGGGCCGTCGCCGCACCGGTCTGGTCGCGGCTGACGGCCTTCTGCGGCACCAGCAGCGCGTGTTCATCCACGCCTTCTTCCAGCACCGCACGCACGTAGGCGCCGGGCAGCAGCACCCCGTCCGGATTCGGGACCACCGCACGCAGCGTGATCATGCCGGTGCCGGTATCGACCGACAGGCCCGTGAATTCGAGCTTGCCGGTGCGCTCATAGGTGGAGCCGTCTTCCAGCAGGATCTTGACCTGGGCGGCATTGTCACCGCTCCTTTTGATCTGGCCGCTGGCCAGTTCGCGGCGCAGGCGCAGCAGGTCCACGGTGGATTGCGTCACGTCGACGTAGATCGGATCGATCTGTTGCACCGTGGTCAGTGCGGTGGTCTGGCTGGCCGTCACCAGCGCGCCGGGGGTGACGCTGGATTTTTCGATGCGGCCCGAGATGGGCGAGAGGATCTTCGTGTATTGCAGGTTGATGGCCGCCGTCTGCACTGCGGCCTTCTGCACTTCCACGTCGGCCTGGTTCTGGCGCAACGTACTCTGGGCGTCGTCATTGTCCTGCTTGGAGACGGCGTCGATCTTGTTCAGCTCGGCATAACGGTCTGCCTTCAGCTTCGAGGAAGCCAGCGTGGCCTGTGCCTTGAGCAGGGAAGCCTTGGCACTGTCGTAGGCGGCCTGGTAGCTGGCCGGATCGATCTGGTACAGCGGCTGGCCGGCCTTGACGTTGCTGCCTTCCTTGAACAGGCGCTTCTGGATGATGCCGCCGACCTGCGGACGGATATCGGCCGCCAGGTAGGCCGTGGTGCGGCCGGGCAGCTCGGTGGTCAGCGCCTGGCGCTGGGCTTTGACGACGATGTAGCCGACTTCGGACTGGGCGGCAGGCTTGGGCTGGTCGCCGGATTTGGAGCAGGCGCCAAGGACGGCCACCAGCACCAGCGACAGCGCCAGGCGGGCTGCGGTGGAGGAACTGCGCCCCGGACGACGCGGAAGTGAGAGGTTTTCTTGCATGATCGGGTGGCTTTCTGCCCGTCCGCCAGCCGCCATGGGCGCGGGTTCCGGGCGCAATGAGCTATCGGACCTGCGATTATCGGCAACAAATGTGAGGGAAAAATGAGCAAGCGCGGCAGTATGTCCGCCCTGCAACAGCGCGCGTCACATCGGCCCCTGATGCACCACCACCGGCCCCGTTCTTGATAAGCTCTGGCCTGATTCCACCGACCGCCTGCTGCATCCCATGTCCATCGCCCACTCGATCGCCGAGCTGACCGACCGCTTCTTCTATCGCGCCAACATTCGCCTGAAGCTCTTCTATGCGATGCTGGCCCTGATCGTGGTGGTGATCGCAGCCATCAATGGCGCGGGGCATTACATCTTCAACCGCGACTTCCTCGGCTATCTCAACGAGCAGGCCCAGCAGCGCATGGAAGACATGGTGCCGCGCCTGGAGCAGGCCTATCGCGAGCACGGCAACTGGGAGTTCCTGCGCGACAATCCGCGCGCCTGGTTCGAATTGATGAAGCCGGCCATCGTCGAACATGGCGGTGCAGTACGCGCTTCAGGCCCCACCTTCACCCCCTCCGACCTGACCGGTGCAACCCTGCGCTTTTCGCTGCTTGATGCCCGCCGCCAATTGGTGATCGGCTATCCCGCGGTCGGTCCTGATGCGCGGCTGAGCCCGCTGCTGCAGGATGACGTCATCGTCGGCTGGGTCGCGCAGACGCCCTTCGAGAGCGTCATCGGCTCCATCGACCTGCGGTTCCAGCAAAGCCAGTTCCTGGCGCAGATCATCATTGCGGTGGTAGCCGTGATGCTGGCCGCCTTCCTGGTGGTGCGCATCTCGGGGGTGCTGACCCGTCCCCTCACCCGTGTGGCGCGTGCCACGCACCGGCTGGCCGGCGGCGATTACGCGATCCGGGTGGAAGTGGAATCGGGCGACGAAGTGGGCATGCTGGCCCAGGACTTCAACCAGCTGGCCATGACCCTGGAACGCAACGAGAAACTGCGGCGCGAGTTCATGGCCGATGTCTCGCATGAATTGCGCACCCCCTTGGGCATCCTCAACGGCCAGCTCGAGGCCCTGGAAGATGGCGTACTGCAGCCGGATGCGCAAACCCTGCGCTCGCTCAAGAGCGAAGTCGAACATCTCAACAAGCTGGTCGGCGACCTCTACGATCTGTCGCTGGCCGATGCCGGTGCCCTCACCTATCGCCGCACCGACATCGACCTGGCGCCGCTGCTGCGCGACAGCGCGGCGATCTATGCCGAGCGCTTCAGCCAGCGCGGCATGACGCTGAGCTGCACCCTGCCCGCCGCCATGCCGGTGCATGCCGACGCGGCGCGTCTTCAGCAACTGTTCAACAACCTCTTCGAAAACAGCCTGCGCTACACCGACAGCGGGGGCCGCCTGCAGGTGCATGCGCAACTGCTGCAACAGCACTGGCACCTGGTCTTCGATGACAGCGAACCGGGCGTGCCCCCTGAGGTGATGGCGCGCCTGTTCGAGCGCTTCTTCCGGGTCGAGGCCTCGCGCAACCGTGCCAGTGGCGGCGCCGGGCTGGGCCTGGCGATCTGCCGCCGCATCGTTGATGCGCACCAGGGGACCATCGGGGCCACGGCATCCCCCCTGGGCGGACTGCGGGTCGCGGTGGTGCTGCCGGCCCGCCTGGACGATGAGGGAGACATGGCATGAGCGGGCCCAACGAAGATTTCCTGTTCACCGCGCCCGAGCGGGCCGACATCCTCATCGTCGAGGACGAGCCCAAGCTGGCTGAACTGCTGCAGAAATACCTGGCGGTGGCCGGCTATGACTCACGCCATGTGGCGCGCGGGGATGCGGCGCTGGATGCAGTCCGGGCGCAGCGGCCGGACCTGATCCTGCTCGACATCATGTTGCCGGGGATGGATGGGTGGGAAATCTGCCGCCAGTTGCGCACCTTCTCGGACGTGCCGGTACTGATGCTGACGGCCCGCGCCGAGGAAGAAGACCGCCTGCGCGGCCTGGAGCTGGGGGCCGATGACTACATCGGCAAGACACCGTTTTCGCCGCGCGAGATCGTGGCACGGGTCAAGTCCATGCTCAGGCGCAATGCCTCCGTACAGCGTTCAGCACAAGCGGAACCGCCGCCGCAGGGCAGCTCGCCGCTGGTCATCGACGAGACCCGCCACCAGGCCAGCGTACGCGGCGAGCCGCTCAACCTGACGCCGCTGGAACTGCGGCTGCTCAAGACCTTCGCCGCCGCGCCGGGCCAGGTGTTTTCGCGGGAACAGCTGCTCAATCACCTGCACGATGACGACCGCTCAGTCACCGATCGCGCCATCGACACCCACATCAAGAACCTGCGCCGCAAGCTCGAACCCTGCTTCCCCGGACACAATGCCATCCAGGCGGTGTATGGCGTGGGTTATTGCTTCGCGTTTCCACCGGAATGAAAGACACCCTCCATTCATTCCGGATTGGAATGAATGGAGGGTGCGGCATATACGGTATATATGGACGGCGTAACCATAAAATACGTTTGGCGGAGCCTGCTGAAGCACGCCCCGCCGAACCCGCCTCAACGCTGGATCTTGAACACACTCACCACCTGCGACAAGCGCCCGGCCTGGTCCTGCAAGGACTGCGCGGCGGCGGCGGCTTCTTCGACCAGCGCCGCATTCTGCTGGGTCACTTCATCCATCTGGGTGATGGCGCGGTTGATTTCCTCGATGCCGGTGCTCTGCTCGCTGCTGGCCGCGCTGATCTCGGCCACCACGTCGGTGACGCGCTTGACGCTGGCCACCACCTCGCTCATGGTGGCACCCGCACGCTCGACCAGCTCGCTGCCGGCACCGACCTTCTGTACCGAGTCGTCGATGAGCTGCTTGATCTCCTTGGCGGCAGACGCCGAACGCTGCGCCAGTGAACGCACTTCCGAGGCCACCACCGCAAAGCCGCGTCCCTGCTCGCCGGCACGGGCCGCTTCCACGGCGGCATTCAAGGCCAGTATGTTGGTCTGGAAGGCGATGCCGTCGATCACCGTGATGATGTCGGCAATGCGGTTAGAGCTCTCGGTGATGCCTTCCATGGTCTGCACCACCTGGCCCACCACTTCACCGCCCTGGCTGGCCACGTCCGAGGCCGAGGCGGCCAGCTGGTTGGCCTGGCGCGCGTTGTCGGCGTTCTGCTTGACGGTGGCCGTCAGTTCTTCCATGGCCGAGGCGGTTTCTTCCAGGGAGCCGGCCTGCTCTTCGGTGCGCGAGGACAGGTCCAGGTTGCCGGTGGCGATCTCCTGCGAGGCCGTGGTGATGGCATCGGTGCCATAGCGCACCTCGCTGACGATCTTGTGCAGGCTGTCGTTCATGGCGCGCAGGGAATGCATGAGCATGCCGGTTTCATCCTTGCTGTCGGAACGGATGTCCACCGTCAGGTCACCCTGTGCCACGCGCTCGGCCACGCTCACCGCCTCATTGAGCGGACGCGACACCGCGCGGGCCACTGCCAGCGCCAGCCCGAAGGCGATCACCACGATGGCGGCCAGCAGGCCGATGATCCAGGCACGCGCAGCATTGAAGACATCGGTGGCAGCCTGGTCCGAACGCGTGCTGCCGGCGTCGTTGATCTTGATGATCTCGTCCATGCTTTCCAGCATGCTGCGGAAGGTCTTGTTGGAGTCGCCCTTGAAGATCGCACGCGCTTCTTCTTCCTTGCCCTCACCGGAAATCTCGGCGAGCTTCTTGTCGATCTCCAGGTAGGTGGCGAAGCTCTTGGAGAACTTTTCGTAGGCCAGCTTCTCTTCCGCTTCCGAAATCTGGGCTTCGTAAGTGGCGCGCTGCTTGGCCAGGATCTCCAGGCGCGACTTGATGGCCTTGAGCGCATCTTCACGCTCGGCCGGAGTGGCTGCCGTGATCATCTGCAACTCGGAAATGCGCATGCGCGGCAGCGAGGCCTGGATCGACTGCGCCGCCTTGATCGTGGGCAGCCAGTTGGTGGCCATGTCGGTGGAAGCCTGGTTCACCGCCTTCAACTCGCGAATCGCAAACACGCCGAGAATGACCGTCAGGATGATGACGGCCGCAAAGGAAAGAATGAGCTTCTTGGCGATCTTCAGGTTGTTGAACCAGTTCATGTCTGCCTCGTTGTTCTGCTGGTGATGGATTCCACCAGCGATTCTAGGCAGGTCTGAAAGCGGCCATAACGCCGATTACACGGGCGTTTACGGGGCAATTGCCCGCTTCCTGCCTGAAGCTGACAAGCCAGACAGCAAAGGCATAGCTCATGGTGCAAACTGGTCAGGCCACCTGATCACTACCTCTCTTCAGGCGATAAAGTTTTCGATTGCACAAGAGGCGTTTGCTCACGGCGCTCATGCCAGTCCCCGCCCAGCGCCTTGATCAGGAACACCGACACCAGCAGCCGCTGCCCCATCAATTGCGCGGCCTGGCGTTCGCTGTTGAGCAGGGCCTGCTGGGCGGTGATGACATCGAGATAAGGCGTGGCACCGCCTTCGTAACGGCTGGTGGCGATGTCCAGCACGCGGCGGGCACTGGCAATGGCCGATTGCGATTGCCGCCAGGCGCGGTCCAGTGAAGCGATACCGGTGATGCCGTCTTCCACTTCCTGCATCGCGGTCAGCACGGTGCGGCGATAGGTCGCCACGGTGGCGTTGTAGCCGGCCTGGGTGAAGTCCACACCGGCGCGCAGGCGACCGGCATCGAACAGGCTCTGCGAGGCCGACACGCCCAGCGACCACAGCACGCTGGGGGCATTGAAGAGCGTGGCCCAGTTGCGGCTGTCCACGCCATAACCGGGCTGCAGCATGAAACTGGGGTAGAAGGCTGCGCTGGCCACCCCGATCTGCGCATTGGCCGCGGCCATGGAGCGCTCTGCGGCAGCCACGTCCGGGCGGCGCTCCAGCACGTCCGACGGGATGCCCAGCGGAATGTCGGGCAGCGCGATGGGCGCCAGCGACGGCGGCAGGCTGAAGGCGGGTGCCGGCGTGCCGGTCAGCGTGGCGATGGCATGCTCGTATTGCGCACGCTGGCGGCCCAGCAGGTCCACCTGGGTCAGCGTGTTGTCCAGCAGGGCTTGCTGCTGGGCCACGTCCAACCCCGAGGTGGCGCCCAGGTCGTGGCGCGAGGTAGCCAGTTCCAGGGCCTTGCGCTGCAGCGCGATGGCACGCCTGACCACGTCCAGCTCGATGTCCAGCTCGCGCAGGTTGAAGTAATTGCTGGCCAGTTCAGCCGTCAGCAGCAGGCGGGTATTTTCCAGGTCCGCTGCCGATTGCTGGGCCGAGGCCGTGGCCGCTTCTACTGAACGCCGCACGCGTCCGAAGAAATCCAGTTCGTAACTGACATTCAAGCCCAGCGCGAAATCGTTTTGTACGGTCGAGAAGTTGGGCGAGTTGTAGTTGGTCAGCGGCCTGTTGGCCGAGATGCGGGCGCGTGCCGCACGCGTATTGATCCCCAGCTGGGGCGACTGCGCCGCGCCCGCCACATCGAGCTGCGCACGCGCCTGCGCCAGCCGCGCACTGGCGATGGCCAGCGTCTGGTTGCCGGCCAGGGCCTGCTGTTGCAGGGCATTGAGTTGCGCATCGTTGAAGCGCTCCCACCACGGCCCGCGCGGGGCGGCGTCCTGCGGCTGCATGGCGCGCCACGGGGCTTCCGGGGTCCAGGCGGCGGGCATGTCGAGCTGCGGGCGCACGTAGTCCGGACCGCTGGCGCAGGCGGCCAGCAGCAGGGTGCTGGCCAGGGCCAAGGCTGGAGCGATGCTGTGGCGGCGCGGCAGGCTCATGAGGCGGCCTTCTTGTCGGCGGCCTTGTCCTTGGGCTGCTCCAGTGTAGGCTCGACCTGGTCGCCTTCAGCCAGCGAATCGGAAGGATTGAGGATCAGTTTTTCATCGCCCTTCAAGCCCTCCAGCACTTCCACCGTCAGGCCGAAATTGCGCCCCAGCCTGACCGTCTTCAGGCGCACATTGTTCTGCTCATCCACGGCCGCCACCAGCGAGCCATCACGCCGGAACATCAGCGTATCGGCCGCTACCAGCAGCGTGCCGCTGGGCTTCAACGGCAGCTGCACCTGCACGAAGGCACCGGGCAGCAGCGCGTTGTCGGCATTGGAGAGCGTGACCTCGATCTGCATCGAGCGCGTGGCAGCATCGATGGAGCCAGCGGTGCGTGCCACCTTGCCCTCGAACTTGCGTCCCCGCAGTTCGGACTGGGTCACCGTCACCTGCTGGCCCGTCTTGACCAGGTTGGCGTAGGCCTGCGGCACATTGACGTAGACCCGCAGCGGATCGGTCTGCGACAGCACGAACAGCGCACGGCCCGCGCCCGGGTCGATCAGGTCGCCCACATCCACATTGCGGCGCGTGATGATGCCCGAGAACGGTGCCACGATGCGCTTGAACCCTTCCACCTGGCGCAGCCGCTCGACGTTGGCGTCGGCCGCCGCCAGGTTGGAACTGGCCTGGGCAAAGGCGCTGCGGCGTTCATCGAGTTCCTGCTGGGAGACGGCGTCCTTCTTGCGCAGGGCTTCCCAGCGCGCCATCGAACTCCTTGCCAGCTCCATGCTGGAGGCCGCTTGTTGGCGTGCGGCCAGGGCTTGCGAGAGTTGCTGGTCGATCTCAGGCGTATCGAGTTCGGCCAGCAGTTCGCCCTTCTTCACTTCCGATCCGATGTCCTTGGTCCAGCGCTTGAGGTAGCCGCCCGAGCGTGCCGAGATGGGCGACTGCACGAAGCCCTGCAGGCTGCCCGGCAGGGCCAGCGTCTGGCCGTCGGCGCTGCTGCGGGCCGGCGCCACCCGCACGAAGATCTTGGCGCGTTCAGCGGTGCCGGCCTCCAGCGCACGGGCGTTGGCAGCGCGGCTGATGAGGGTGCGCGCGGCACCGGCGGCCAGCAATACCAGCACCACGACCAGCACCAGCCGGGCGCGTTTCATCATCTGCTGGCGCTGTTGCGGCTCGCCCTCGCCCAGGGGGTGGATACCGAGTTCGGAATGACGGTCATGCGACATGGTTCAAGACTCCTGATGTGCGGGCCCGCCCGCCAGATGACGTCGCCTTTCGGCGCGGCGGGCCAGCCGCTGATGCACACCGGCGAACACCACCGGCACGAAGAACAAGGTCGATACGGTGGCCAGCAGCAGGCCCCCGATCACGGCGCGCCCCAGCGGCGCGTTCTGCTCGGCCCCCTCGCCCAGGCCCAGGGCCATGGGGATCATGCCGATGATCATCGCCAGCGCGGTCATGAGCACCGGACGGATACGGGTGGAACCCGCTTCCAGGGCGGAGGCCAGCGGGGTCGCGCCCTCCTCGCGGCGCTGCCGGGCAAAGGCGACGATGAGGATGCTGTTGGCGGTGGCCACCCCCATGGTCATGATCGCGCCCGTCAAGGCCGGTACCGACAGCGTGGTGCCGGTAATGAAGAGCATCCACGCAATCCCCGCCAGGGCGGCCGGCAAGGCGGCGATGATGATGGCTGCATCGATCCACGACTGGAAGTTCACCACCACCAGCAGGTAGACCAGCACGATGGCCATGGCCAGCCCCACGCCCAGGCCGATGAAGGAGGACTGCATGGTCTCCACCTGGCCACGGATGACCACCTGGCTGCCGCGCGCCAGCTTGGGCTTGATCTCCTCCACCAATTTGGCGACCTTGCCGGCCACGCTGGCCAGGTCGGTGCCCTGCACGCTGACATAGACATCGATGGCCGGCGAGATGTTGTAGCGCGAGGCCACCGCCATCTGGCGTCCGGCATGCACATCGACCAGGTTGCCCAGCAGCTGCGGCGGAGTGGTGGCGTTGGCACCGGCACCGACCGGGATGTTGAGCAGGGCATCGAGTGAATCGACCTGGTATTGCGGCGACTGCACCGCGATGCTGTAGACCACGCCATTGTTGGGATTGAGCCAGAAGGCCGGCTGTGTCTGGGAGCTGCCGGACAAGGCAATGAGCAGGTTCTGCCCGACGTTGGCCGCCGACAGGCCGAACTGCTGCAGGCGCGTGCGATCCATGCGCAGGTCCAGCGAGGGACCATCCAGGCGCTGGTGCACGTGGGCGTCGACCGCGCCCGGAATCTGGCGGATCTGCTTGGTCAGTTCGGCGGCCAGGCGCGCATTGGCTTCCATGTTGGGGCCGGTGAACTGCACGTCGATGGCCGCTGGCAGGCCGAAGTTGAGGATCTGGGTGACGATGTCGGCCGGCTGGAAGAAGAATTCGATGCCCGGGAAACGGCGCGGCAACTGTTCGCGCAACAGCGATACCAGTTCCTCGGTGGGACGATGGCCCTCCTTCAATGCCATCAGGATCTCGCCATCGAGCGTGCCGATGGTGCCGGCGTTGCTGTAGGAGAGGTTGATGCCGGAGTTGGGCACGCCCAGGTTGTCGAGGATGGTCTCCAGCTCGGACGCCGGGATCAGCGAGCGGATGACGCGCTCGACCTCATCGGCGGCGCGCGCGGTTTCCTCGATGCGGGTACCGGTCGGCATGCGCATGTGCAGGCGGATCTGGCCACCATCCACGTTGGGGAAGAAATCACGCCCGAGGAAGGGATAGAGCAGGCAGGACAGCAGGCAGAACCCCAGGAAGCCCAGCGCGAAACGGCGACGGTGCGCCAAGAGCGAAGACAGCACCAGCGTATAGCCATGGCGCACGCGCTCGAAGCGGTTGTCGAAGGCGCGATAGAGCCGCTGCAGCAGGCTCGCCTTGGCGCTGTCGACCTGGCCGTGACTGCCCATGAGCAGCATCACCAGGGTCGGCACCAGGGTGCGCGAGAGCAGGTAGGAAGCGGCCATGGCGAACACCACCGCTTCGGCCAGCGGGACGAACAGGAAGCGCGCCACGCCCGAGAGGAAGAACATCGGCACGAACACGATGCAGATGCACAGCGTCGCCACGAAAGCCGGCACGCCGATCTCGCCGGCCCCGACGATGATGGCGTCATGCAGCGGCTTGCCCAGGTGCAGGTGGCGCTCGATGTTCTCGATGGTGACGATGGCCTGGTCCACCAGGATGCCCACCGACAGCGCCAGGCCGCCCAGGGTCATGAGGTTGAGCGTCTCGCCCAGCGCGGCCAGCATCAGGATGGCCGCCATGATGGACAGCGGAATGGTCAGCCCGATGATGAGCGTGCTGCGCCAGTTGCCCAGGAACAGCAGCACCATGGCGGCCGTCAGCCCGGCGGCGATGAGCGCCTCGCTGATGACGCCGGTCACGGCTGCCTTCACGAACAGCGACTGGTCGAACAGCGGCGTGATCTTGATGTCTTCCGGCAGGGTCTGGGCGGCGGTGGGCAGCAGCTTGCGCAGGTTGTCGACGATGTCCAGGGTGGAGGCGCCGCCATTCTTGAGGATGGACAGCAGCACGCCGCGCGCGCCATCCTGGCGCACCACGTTGGTCTGGGGCGAGAAGCCGTCGCGCACGTTGGCCACGTCCTTGAGGTAGATCGTGGCACCGTTGGCGGTGCGCACCGGCAGTTCATTCAAGCCGGCCACCGCCTCCGGCGAGCCGTTGATCTTGACCGAATATTCGGTGCCCCCGAACTTGGCCGTACCGGAGGGCAGGATCAGGTTCTGGGTGTTGATGGCGTTGACCACGTCGATGGGCGAAAGGCCGCGCGACTGCAGCGCAGGCGTATCGAGGTCGACCGAGATCAGGCGCGTCTTGCCGCCATAGGGAAAGGGCACGGCCACGCCGGGGATGGTGATGAGCTGCGGGCGCAGCGTCTGCACGGCGGCATCGAAGACGGTTTGCTCGGGCAGCGTGGGCGAGGACAGCGCCAGTTGCATCACCGGGATGCTCGAGGCCGAGTACTTGATCACCAGTGGCGGCGTGATGCCCGGCGGCAGCTGGCGCAACTGCGACTGCACCGAGGCCACCACCTGGGCGATGGCGGTCTGGATGTTGGCCTTGGGCTGGAAAAACACCTTGATCACGGCCACCCCGGCCAGGGATTGCGACTCGATGTGTTCGATGTCGCTCACCACCGTGGTCAGCCCGCGCTCGTTCTGGGCGGCGATGCGCTGGCCCATTTCCTGGGCCGACAGGCCGTTGTAGTTCCAGATCACGGAGACCACCGGGATATTGATCTCGGGGAAAATGTCGGTGGCCATGTTCTTCAGCGTCAACGGCGTGGCCAGCACGATGAGCAAGGCCATCACGATGAAGGTGTACGGGCGGCGCAAGGCCAGCGCGACCATGTTCATGAACTGCTATCCCTGTGAAACGGGCAGGCCGGACCAGGCGTGCTGTGGCTCACCCATGCCCGCGACCGGCATCCCGTGCGATGCCTGCCGTCCTCTCCCGCAATGCTGTAGTTCGTGTTGCGCGGCCTGGCGTGCTTCCCCGGTGCCCCGACCGCGTTGCCTGAATTGCGCCGTCCTGTTCCCTGTCCTGCGGCCCCGATGTTGTTCTTCTGGGACCGTACGGCGTGGCTATTGTAACGGCCCCGCAGGCCGCGTGCAGGGGGCGTTGCGACAAATCGCTTTCTGACAGAAATGTCAGCGAAACGCTTCTCGCGGGCTGCAAACCCAACCGGAAAAATGTCCACATGGCGGCGCCGGCAGGAATGCAGTCGCTATGGCACACTGCCCTTCCCTTCCGCTTTTTCTGCATCATGGAATTCCTGCGCCAGCGCATCGAAGCCAACGTCCTCGCCATCAGCCGTGGCCACGGCAGTGCCGATTTCCTGCAGCCACCGGGCGATCCCGGCCTGTTCGGTCCGGACTCGGCGGCGTGGCAGGTCCACAGCGATTTCACCGCCATGCTCACCGGCGGCGTCGCTGCATTGCTGCTGCAGATGCTGCATCCCCTGCCCCTGGCCGGCGTGTGGGACCACTCCAACTTCCAGGCTGACATGCTGGGCCGCCTGCGCCGCACCGCGCAGTTCGTGGCCGGCACCACCTTCGGCAGCCGGGGGGACGCCGAGCGCCTGATCGACCGCGTCAAACGGATTCATCTTGGCATCACCGGCGTGGCACCTGACGGACGCCCTTATGCGGCCAGCGATCCGGACCTGCTCACCTGGGTCCACGTGGCCGAGGTGCACTGCTTCCTGCAGGGCTATCTGCGCTATCGCCGTCCGGATTTCCCGGCGGCGCGCCAGGACCAGTACCTGGATGAGATCGCCTGCGTGGCTGAAGCGCTGGGCGCACGCGAGGTCCCGCGTTCAAGGGCGGCCATCGCCGGTTACATCGAGCGCATGCGGCCGCAATTGCGCTGCGACGATCGCACCCGCGCGACCTTGCAACTGGTCTTGAATGCGCCTGCTCCCAACGCGGTAGCACAGCCGTGGACGCGGTTGATGATGCGCGGTGGCGTGGACCTGCTGCCGCCCTGGGCGCAGGAGATGCTGGGCGTGACCCCGCGCGGACCGCTACGGCGCGAACTGCTGCGGCGTTCGGTATGGCTGGCCGCGCAGCCGATCCGCTGGGCCATGCGCAACGGCTCCATCCACCTGGCACGCAGGCGCATGGGCTTGCCGCCGCAGCCCTGACCATCCTTCAGGAAAACAGGCCCAGGCTGTCATCGGTGGCGATGGCCACCGCGCCTGCCGCCGCCGCTACGGGGGCCAGGTCGGTGGCATCGCGCTGACTGCGGCTGCCCGCTGCTTCGCTGCGGCCTTCCGGGCCACTGGTGTCGCCCCTGCCATCAGCGCCGTTGTCCCAATCCCCGCTGGCACCGCCGCCGTCGAACTGCCCCTGGAAGGCGTCCGGATCGGGACTGCGCTCACTGAGCTCGCGCAACAGGCTCACGCCCTGGCTGGACGTCGTGAAGCTGAACAGGGCGGCATGGTCTTGCTCATCGCGACGCTGCGCGCGGCGTCGCGTCACCGGCTGCACTGCCGGCAGTTGCGCCAGCAGCGCACGCAGCTGGGTCCAGCGGGCTTCCTCCATCCCGCTACCGCTGTGCAGCGACTGCCGGATCAGCCGCACCAGGGCCACCAGCGCACGGGACGCGGTCAGCAGTGCACGCCGTTGCTCATCCAAACGATCCAGCTCCGCCCGCAAGGCCGCGAGCTGGCCATGGCGCTTGCGGTCGATGTGACGGGTCAGGCGCACGCGCATCAGGGCCAGCGCTTCGCCATAGGCGGGACCGGCCAGCCACGCCATCCAGCCGAACCACACGAAGCGGCGCTGATGGCGGGCGAAGCTGTCCAGGATGAGTTCATCGACGAAGTCGGGGACTTCCCGCTGCAGGCGCGCCAGCGTGGAGCGCGAGATGGCCGGCAGCAATTGTTTTTCCACTAGCCGGATGCGATAGCGGCGGCGTTGGCGATCGGCGATCTCGATATCGTGCCGGGTCTTCTTCAGGCGCGGCGTGAGCGCGGCGTCGGCCTGTTCAAGAATCGGCAGGGCTGCGCGCAATTCGGCGCGCTGGGCGTCGGTCAAGGGAGGGATGCTCATGCGGCCAGCTCCTCGCCGTCTTCATGACGGCTGGCAAAGTAACGCGCGAAATAGTCGCGCAGGCCCGGCTTGTCCATCGTCGCGGCCCATTCCAGCGGCTGACCGGGGTGGATGGCGAGGTCGTTCCAGGGGTCGTAGCCGAGGTCGGTAATGTCGTGCATGCGCAGGAAATAGCGGCGATTGACCGCATCGCCATGCCACAGGTGGCGGATGTGGCCGGGTACCACGCCCAGGCTGCCGCGTACTTCTTCGTGGAAGCGCGCGCTCCATGCGCGCAGGTGTGCCAGTTGGCGCGGCTCATGCTTGAGCGCATTGCGGATGCAGAAATTGCAGTCGTTGAAGATGGCATGCGCCATGAAATGATCGGCGCTGCCGGAGATCGCGCCTTCGTAGAGGCCCACGCGATCAAAGATCTGGCGATGCATGGCCCAGCCGTAGCCGGTGTGGCCATGCAGGTCGTAGCGCCCGGCATCCAGCGTCGCGGGATCCCTGGCCATCACGCTGGCAAAGGAATGGCAGAGGTCCGGCGTGGCACCGGCATGACCGTGACGATCCAGCCGCGTGCAGGTCTCGAAGAGCTGCACCACCCGATGCCGTTGCAGGGCCTGCACCAGGTCGGCCGGCCAGCGCGGATTGTCGAACAGGATGTCGCAATCGATCCAGGCGACATAGCGGCAGTTCGCAGGTAGCCAGGACGCGCCGAGGTTGAGCAGTCTTTCCTTTTGCCACAGCAGGGTTTCGGCGCGTATCTGGATGACGTCCAGGCTGGGCGGCAGATCGAAGGGCGCATCACCAAAGGCACATTCCACGGTCAGGCAGGCGACGCCGGCCTGGCGCATGCCCAGCATGAACAGGTCGTAATTGCGGCGCCGGCTGGCATAGCCGGCCGGATTGAAATAGGTAGTGATGACGAACAGCTCGGACATGGCGCAGCGCTCTTGTTGTCGTTATGGCCAGTGCCTGTTCACATTCGCGGATTGAATGTGAACAGGCCCCAATGCAGACGCTGATGCGTCTGGCGCCTAGACCGCGCTTATTGCTGGAAAGTTCGCAGATAGGCCAGGATGTCGTCGATCTGCTTGTCGCTGCCGATGCCCCAGAACCGCATCTTGTTGCCCGGTACCACATCGCTGGGGGCCTTGAGGAAAGCGCGCAATTTGTCTTCGGTCCAAGTGAAACCGGCCGCGGACATCGCCGGAGAATACTTGAAGTCAGCGGTGGAACCGGCCTTGCGCCCGATCACGTTGGTCAGTTGCGGACCGAAACCGGCGCGCGCCGAAGGGCCTACTGCGTGACAGCTCGCGCATTTGGCGAAGGCGGCGCGGCCGGCCGCGACATCTCCCGCCGCCAGTGCGGACAAGGGAGCAACAGCAATGACAAGGGCAAATGCCAGGCAATGATTCAGGCGCATGGGTCGTTCCGGCCAACGCCGGCATCAGGAAATTACTGGATCACGAAGTGGCGGGCTTCGAGACCGGCTTTCTGCAGGAAGGCCAGCAGGGAGTCCGCTGTGGTGGTCTCGATTCTATCGCTGAAGCGCAAGGCGTTGGGATGATCGTCAAAAGCGATGTTGGCCTTGAACATCCGTCCGCCCAGGCGCGTCATCGGCCCCAGGTTCAGGGTATCCGGCACGTAGCCCTTGAACTTCAGCCAGGCCTGCGCCTGCTCGCGCGTGGTGATCTGCGGCTCCAGCGCCATGGCCAGGGTTTCGTTGACCCACTGGTTGGATTGCTGGTAGCGCGTCGCCCACGGATACGCCAGCATGTTGTACTGCGCTTCGTGCAGGCGCGTGACCTGCGGCCGCGTGAGGATCGCTCGCAAACGCTGTTGCACCTCCGGCTGCGGCACGGCCACATAGGCCTCCAGCAGGAAGGGGGAGTCCATGAAGAACTGCCCCAGCCCCTGTTCATAAAGATTGCTGACGGCCGTCCCGCATTCGTTGAGCTTGTGGACCACCACCCACTGCTGGCCCTCGCGATAGGCAAACGCCAGGTGCGAATAGCGTTGCTTGTACTTGCTCAGGTCCTGCCCGACCCGGCCGATGATGACCACGTCGGCACCGCTGTCATTGAGCCGCTCGACGGTACGCACGGCCATTTCCAGCTGGGCTTGCACGGCGGTGGCCTCAGGGATGGCCTGCTCGCAGGACTGGCCGGCATGGGCCGCCAGCGGTACAGCGATGGCCAGGGCCAGGCTGGCTAGCAGGCATTTGATACGAAGTTGAAACAAAGCCATGGCGATCTCCCCTGCTGCCGGTCAGGACAGCTTCTCGCTCTTGAGCAGCGCCCGGCCCAGTGCATTGGGAATGATCGCCAGCACCTTGCCGGAGGCCACCAGCAGCGTGCCCGAAGCAGAGCTCACGAAGGTCACCGATTCACCGAGGCCGACCGAGGTCGCACCGCTGACGTTGGCGCCGACCGTGACCGAGCCACGGATGCCCTCGCCGACTTTTTCCAGCACATAGACCGTGCCATCGGCCGAGGCTTCCACGCCCTTGACCACATAGCGTCCGCCTTCCGAAACGAAGGCGGCAGGCAGCATCACCGAGACGACCACCGAGACGGTGGACGCATTGCTGTTGTGCGACTGGGCATGCGCGGGAGCGCCCAGGAGGGCGGCGACCAAAGCGAAGGAAAAGGTGAGGCGATGCAGCAGCGGGCTGTTCATGATGGACTCCTTGTTCTTTGACTGATGATGGATGGGATTCCTGCTTGCCGGTCCGCCTCGGCGGGCCAGCGGGACGCACTGTAGCAACCCCGCCGCAGAACGCGGATCACCGCATCGCAAAGCGCAGTTCCTGTCGCATCCGGTATCGAAATACAATACCGGCCTAACATCACGCGCAGTGCGCATCACACGGAGGATGGACATGGCCCAGGCCGAATCGCTGGTCAATGCATTGAAGAACCTGCTCAAGGCGCGCGGCATCACCTATGCGCAACTGGCCAAGGGACTGGGCCTGAGCGAGGCCAGCGTCAAACGCATCTTCGCCGAGCGCAGCTTCACATTGGAGCGACTGGACCAGGTCTGCACCCTGCTGGGCATCCAGATCAGCGACCTGGCGCGCATGGTGGTGGCCGAGCAGCCGGTGCCCTCGCGTCTGACGGAAGAACAGGAAAAGAAACTGGTGGCCGATCCCAAGCTGTTGCTGGTGGCCGTGCATGCCCTGCACCAGTGGACGCTGGATGACATCCTCGCCAGTTTTGCCATGAGCAAGGCGGAATGCATCCGCCTGCTGGCGCGCCTGGACAAGCTGGGCATCCTCGACCTGCTGCCCAACAACCGCATTCGCGTGCGGGTCGCACCGGATTTCACGTGGCTGCCGGGCGGTCCGATCCAGCAGTATTTCCGCGCGCAGTTACGCAATGATTTCTTCAACTCCCATTTCGACAAGGCGGGCGAGAAGATGATCATGGTCAGCGGCACGCTTTCCGAGGAAAGCAATGCCGCCGTGCAACGCGCCATGAACCGGCTGTCCTCCGACTTCCTCAGCGCGCATCAGCAGGATTTGTCGCTGCCGCTGGAACGCCGTCATGGCACGGCGCTGATCGTGGCACTGCGGCCGTGGGTACCGGCGCAGTTCCGCGACCTGCGCCGTGCCGGGGACGACTAGGAAAATTATTTCGCCACGGCCACCGGAGCGCTGCCCGGCGCATGCTCACGCCGCTCGGCCAGCACACCCCACACCACCAGTGCCAGCAAGGCAATCGCGGTCAGGGCCGCAAAGGCCGCGCCATACCCGTAATGCTTGGCCACCACGCCGGCCAGCGCCGGACTCAGGGCCGCACCGATGGACTGGATCGTGGTCACCGCGCCCAGGCCGATGTTGATGTGGCCGCTGCCCTGCAGGATGCGCGCCACCGAGCCCGGCAAGGCCACCCCCAGCAAACCCGCGCCCACGCCATCGAGCATCTGCACCGGCAGCAGCGCCCAGGGGGAATCCCAGACCCCGGCCACCAGGCCGCGCACCGGCAAGGCCAGCAGTGCCACGGTGATGAGCAGCCAGTAGCCCTTGCGGTCGGCGAAACGGCCCGCCAACAGCGCCGTGGGAATCATCACCAGTTGCGCCACGATCACGGTGAGCGCCGTGTAGAGCGCCGGATCGGCATGGCCGCGCGAGACCACCGACTGGCTCAGCAAGGGCAGCATGGCGGCATTGCCCAGGTGGAACAGCATCATCGCCAGCGCCAGCAACATCAGCGGACGCGACCCGGCCAGCACCCGCCAGGTGGACACCTGCGGCTGGTCAGCGCTGCGTTGGGGATCCAGGCCGCGGGCGACATCGTGGTCGATGTCCTCGGGACGGATGCGCGACAGGCACAGCAGCGACGCCACCGCCATCACCGCCATGAGCAAGAACACCGCCGGCAAGCCCCAGAAATAGCCGAGCGCACCGGCCAGTGCCGCCGAGAAGACATTGCCGCCGTGGTTCCAGGCCTCATTGTTTCCCAGCTGCGAAGGCAGGCCCTGCTGGCCGACGATGCCCAGCGTGAGGCCGGCAATGGCCGGTCCGATGATGGCCCCGACGATGCCGGTACCAACCTGCGACACCGCCGTGATCGTGAAACTGGGCGAGACCAGCAACAGCAGCGAGCCCGCCACCACCAGTACCGATCCGATCCCGACCACCAGCCGCTTGGCGCGCACCGCATCGGTCAACGCCCCGGCGGGCGTGGTGGCCAGCATGCCGGCGATGCCGCCCAGCGTCATCACGTAGCCGATGTCGTCCGCGGCCCAGCCGTGGCCCATCAGGAAAACACCGAGGAAAGGACCGAGCCCGTCGCGCACATCGGCCAGGAAGAAGTTCAGCCTGGACAGCCAGGCGATCGAGCCCGCTTTGGCGTTCATCCGATGGGCCCCTTGAAGATGAAGAAGGCGCCCAGGCAGATGCAGCCGAAGCCAACCAGGTGATTGATGGTGAATTGTTCGCCCAGGTACAGCACCGAGAAGATCGAGAACACCACCAGCGTGATGACCTCCTGCATGGTCTTCAGTTCGGCGGCGTTGTAGACGGAGTGGCCGATGCGGTTGGCGGGCACGGCGAAGCAGTATTCAGCCAGGGCGATGCCCCAGCTGACCAGGATCACCAGGTACAGCGGCCGGTTCTCGAACTTGAGGTGGCCGTACCAGGCAAAGGTCATGAAGACATTGGAGATGATCAGGAAGACGATGGGAAGGATTTTCGGCGACATGGTTCTTTTTCTTTATCAGGTGGATGAAATGACACGCGGGAAATCGGGCAGGCCGGCCGCCTGCCCTTGCCGCAAGCCCTTATCGGACGCGGCTGTACAAGGGTTGCAGGGAATCCGCGCTGGCACCGACATCGATGGCCTCGATGGCGGTCCCCATACTGTTGCGGGTCCCCAAGCCATTGGCAGCAAACGGCGCGCCAGGTTCCAGGGGGGTGCGCAGACTGTCAGGGGCGAAGCGCACGATGCTGCCGTCATCCAGGATGACGCCATTGGCTTCGCCGCGCGGGCCGGTCAGGACCATGGCGATCTTGCCCCGTACCGAGAGCTGGCGCAATTGGGCAGCGCGCAGGTGGGGCGGCAGCGGCGGATTGGCATCGAAAGCGGGCGGACGGTCGATCACGGTCTGGCCGCTGGCCAGGTTGACGATGGCATCGGCCTTGATCACGCCGGCCGCTTCACCCTGGCCGAAGACGCGCACCGACTGGCCCGGCTTGACCGCGTTCTGCAGCGTCTGCGACAGGTGCGGCGGGAACTTGATCACGGTGCGTTCGCCCACCATCAGGCCATCGACCTCGCCATAGGGATTGATCAACAAGCGGCTCACGCGGCCTTCGGTGATGGGGGCCTGGGCGGTCATGGCGGCGTCGTAAGTGGCGGGCGGAGCCGGGGGTGCCAGCGGGCCGGCCGCCGGAGCTGCCCCCGGCGACGGGGCCGGCGGCAAGGCCTGGGCTTGCGTGGCCATCATGGAACCCAACAGGGCCAGGGCCGAGATCGCGGCCAGCGAACGGGGAAGGAAAGTGGAACGGTTCATGACAACTCCTTTGGGGTGAGAGGGGCACACCCTCTTTTGCAAACGCCGTGCCTGCCATGAATCCTTTTAAAATCAATGACTTGCAGATTGCGTCAGGCCGACATGTGTCCGTTCCCGTGACACCTTGGCGTCCGCTGGCGGACACCGTCCGCGGCGCCCTCACATGTCTTCACCGAGCACGGCCTGTCCCTGGCTGCTCAACAACTGGCCGAAGCGCTCGCCTGTCCATTGCGCGGTACTCCCCAGCGGGCGGCCGGGCAGCCACAGCATCTGCACCGACAACAGCGGCAAGGCCAGCGCCGGACAGCGCAGCGGCACCAGCGCCTTGGCGTGATCGAAATATTCGGCGACGTTGACCGGCAGGATGGCCCAACCCAGGTTGTCGGCCACCATCTCGGCGATGCTGTAGTGATTGTCGGAGCGCCACAGCTTGGGGCTGTACACCGGTTCTTCGACGCCATCGGCCTGCAGGATCAGTTGCCGGTATTGCGCCAGGTCGGTCTTGCGCAGGCGCTCACGCGCGGCCAGCGGATGGCGCGGCGAGACGAAGATGCCTTGTGCCACGGAACCGATATGGCGCTGGTCGAAGCCACTGGCCACGCGTCCCCGGTCGAAGTGAAAACCGATGTCGGCACGGCGCTGCTGCACGGCCGCCACCACTTCGGCCGGGGTGCCATCGAGCAGGGTCAGTTCCAGCGCTGGCGCGCGCGCCGACAATTCCCGCAGCAGCACGCGCAAGGCGGCATAGGGCAAGGCTTCGTCCAGCACCATGGTCAGGCTGGCTTCATCGCCTGCCGAAAAGGAGCGGGCGCGTTCTTCCAGCGCATCGGCCTGGCGCAGTACTTCGCGCGCTTCCTGCAGCATGGCCGCGCCGACCTCGGTGAGACCGGCCTTGTGGGCCGAGCGGTCAAAGAGCGTGACGCCAAGATCGACTTCCAAGAGCGCGATGGCCGTACTGACCGCCGATTGGGCCCGGCCCAGGTGACGTGCGGCAGCGCTGATGGAGCCCTGTTCGGCAGCAGCGACGAACTGGCGCAGTTGATCGAGATTCCATTGCATGTGGCGCTCCATCTGAATGATCGATAGACCTTATCTTGGTCGATCTGTCCTGACGGTGGATCATACTGGTTTTCCCACAAGGAGATCCCATGCAGAAATCACATGAACCGATCCGGACCGTGCGCCTGCGTCCGCTGGAGCGCGAGGACCTGCGCTTCGTCCATCACCTGAACAACAATGCGACGGTGATGCGCTACTGGTTCGAAGAACCCTATGAAACCTTCGCCGAACTCTCGGCCCTGTTCGAGGCCCACATCCACGAGCAGAACGAGCGCCGCTTCATCATCGATGCCGATGGCGACAGCAGCGGCCTGGTGGAACTGGTGGAGATCAACACCGTCCACCGCAGTGCCGAATTCCAGATCATCATCGCGCCCGCCTGCCAGGGGCAAGGGCTGGCCGTGCAGGCGACGCGGCTGGCGCTGGACTATGGATTCTCGGTGCTGAACCTGCACAAGATCTACCTCATCGTCGACCGCGAAAACGAGAAGGCCGTCCATGTCTACACCAAGGCGGGCTTCCGGCCGGAGGGTGTGCTCAAGGAGGAATTCTTCATGAACGGCCAGTACCGCGACGTGATCCGCATGGGCATCTTCCAGCGCGACCACCTGGGCCGCATGCAGGCCGCACCGGCGCAGGAACACACCGCACCCGCCACCGTGGAGACGGCGGTGCATTGAACTGCGCTCATTGAATTCAATGAGTGCGTCGAATTGATTTATCCACAGGAGAATCCAGCATGTCCGCTTACCTGACCCTGGCGGTGGCCATCGTGGCCGAGGTGATTGCCACCACCGCCCTCAAATCCTCACAGGGATTCACGCGCCTGTTGCCGGGCATCATCGTGGTGCTGGGCTATGGGGTGTCCTTCTATTGCCTGTCGCTGACCCTGCGCACCATGCCGACCAGCGTGGCGTACGCGATCTGGTCCGGCGTGGGGCTGGTGCTCATCACGCTGGCCGCCTGGCTGATCCATCAGCAGCGGCTGGACTGGCCGGCCGTGGCCGGCATCGCGCTCATCGTCGCCGGGGTGATGGTGATCAACCTGTTCTCGGCCAGCGCGGCGCACTAGGCGCGCACTTCACGCCGCATCGACTGCGGTGCCACGCCAAAGCCGCGCAGGAAGACTTCACGCATGTGGCGACGATCCCGGAAACCGGTCTCGCGCGCCACCACTTCCAGCGGATGGCGGCTCTGCTCGATCATCAGGCGGGCCGCCTCCAGCCGCAACCCCTCGATGGCCTTGGCCGGGGATTGCCCGGTCTCGGCCGTGAACACGCGGGTGAACTGGCGCGCACTCAGGTTGGCCTGCTCGGCCAGTTCTTCCACCGTCAGCGCGCGCTTGAGATGGCGGCGCGCATAATTCAGCGCATCCTGGATTCGATCGGTCTTGGGTGCCAGGGCCAGCATTTCCGAATGCTGCGACTGGCCGCCGGCGCGGTGCTGGTGCATCACCAGCTTGTGCGCCACGCTGCGCGCCACTTCCTCGCCCAGGTCCTTGCCGACCATGGCCAGCGCCAGGTCCAGCCCGGCGGTCATGCCGGCCGACGTCCACAGCGGACCATCGACGATGTAGATGCGGTCGTCTTCCACCTGGATGTCGGGAAAGCGCGCACGCATCGCCGTGGCATACGCCCAGTGCGTGGTGGCACGACGGCGGGCCAGGAGGCCTGACTCGGCCAGCACGAAGCCGCCGGTACAGATACCGGCAATACGCCTGGCCTTCTTCGCCGCGCGCTGCAGGAAGGCGCGCTCCTCCTGGCTGGCTGGCGACTCCAGCGGATTGCCCACGCCGCAGACGACCCAGGTATCGATGGTGGCCGTGGCAGCCGCCTTGGTGGTGTCCACGCGCATGCCCAGGGACGACATGGTCTCGCCCCCTGCAACCGAGTAGTTGTGCATGCGGTAGAAGTCGTGTCCCACGACCTTGTTGGCGTATTCAAAGACGGACTGGGTGGCCAGGCCCATGACCTGGAAGCCCTCGGTGAGCAGGTAGCCGATGTGGTGCATGTCCGGACTCCGTAACGATGTCTTAAAACACTACCATATACGTCATTCCGGAAGTCCGCAAGCGGCCTAAGATTCACTCCATCGACAACCCACACCGAAGGAGAACATCATGAACCAGCCGCAAACCCAAGTCCAGTCGCAAATCCATCGTGGCACTGCGCTCGTCACCGGCGCCTCGTCCGGCATCGGCGCCATCTACGCCGACCGCCTGGCCCGCCTGGGCTACGACCTGATCCTGGTGGCCCGCAACCGTGAGCGCCTCAACACCCTGGCCGCGCGCATCACCAACGAGACCGCCCGCAACGTCGAAGTGCTGGAAGCCGATCTCGGCCAGGCCGCGTCGCTGGCCCAGGTGGAAGAAAAACTGCGCAGCGATGCCAGCATCACGCTGCTGGTCAACAACGCCGGCATCGGCACCCACACCCCCTTGCTGCAAAGCAAGGTCGAGCACATGACCGACATGATCGCCCTCAACGTCACTGCGCCGACCCGCCTGACCTATGCCGCCGTGCCTGGTTTCGTGGCCCGTGGCCGGGGTGCGGTGATCAACATTTCCTCCATCGTGGCCGTGGCGCCGGAAGTGCTCAATGGCGTCTACGGCGGCAGCAAGGCCTTCGTGCTGGCCTTCTCGCAATCGCTGCACCATGAACTGGGCGCCCAGGGGGTACAGGTGCAGGCCGTGCTGCCGGGTGCCACCGCCACCGACTTCTGGGCCATCGGCGGCCTGCCGCTGGAACACCTGGACCCGGCCATCGTGATGTCGGCCGAGCAGATGGTCGATGCCGCCCTGGTCGGCTTCGAGCGCGGCGAACTGGTCACCATCCCCTCGCTGCATGACGAAGCGGCCTGGACCCGCTTCGAAGGCGCGCGCCAGCAGATGGCAACCCAGCTCTCCGCCAACACCCCGGCGCCGCGCTACGTCCGTACCGAACTGCACTGAGCGGCAGGCAAGGCCCCGGATCCCGTTCTTTTTGTCCTGATATGAAACCTGCCGCCACGGCCCCCTGCGGGCGGGCCTGTGCGGCCCCACTCTACTGACCTAGTGAAGGAAATACCATGAAACTGACCGACAACACCATCTTCATCACCGGCGGCACCTCCGGCATCGGCCGCGCACTGGCCGAAGCCTTCCACAAACTGGGCAACCAGGTCATCATTGGCGGCCGCCGCAAGGCACTGCTGGACGAAGTGACCGCCGCCAACCCGGGCATGCAGGCCATCGAGTTCGACGTCTCCAGCCTGGACAGCATCGACGCTGCCGCGGCCACGATCAAGGCGCGCTTCCCCACGCTGAACGTGCTCATCAACAATGCCGGCATCATGCCCTTCGACGACGCCGGCGGCACCATCGACGACCAGGTCAGCCGCAGCATCCTCGACACCAACCTGCTCGGCCCGATCCGCCTGACTTCGGCCCTGATCGACCTGCTCAAGGCCCAGCCGCGCGCCACCATCATCCACAACACGTCGGTGCTGGCCTATGTCCCGCTGGCCGTGACTGCCGTCTATTCGGCCAGCAAGGCGGCGCTGCATTCGTATGCGATGTCGCAGCGTTTCATGCTGCGCGAGACCTCGGTTCGGGTGCAGGAGATCGCTCCGCCCTGGGTCGATACCGACCTGGTCAAGAAGAGCGGCGACCCGCGCGCCATGCCGCTGGATGCCTTCATCGCCGAAACCATGGCCAAGCTGGCCAGCGATGATGAAGAGATCATCGTCGAGTCCGTCAAGCCACTGCGCGACAACCCCGGTGCCAATGAACACGCGCTGGTCAACGGCTTCAATGCGGCGCTGATCGCCAATCCCATTCCGGTCTGATCGTCTTGCGGTGCGCTGCCATGCAGCGCACCGCATCGTACCTATCGTCGAGGACAGCATGACATCCACTCCCCTGGGCCCGGCTTCCGCGCCCCCTGCATCGTCTTCCCCATCGGGCTCGCTGCTGACGGCCGGCTTCCTGGCCCTGGGCACCTTCGCCATCGGCACCGAAGGCTTCATGATCGCGCCGCTGCTGCCGCGCATGGCGGCCGATTTCGGCATGAGCGTCTCCACCGTGGCCAGCCTGGTGATCGTCTTCACGCTGGTGCTTGCCATCAGTTCGCCCATCACCACGGTGCTCTCGGCCCACCTCAACCGGCGCCAGGTACTCATCGGCGCCATGGGCATCTTCACCGCGGCCAATGTGCTGGCGGCGTTCTCCACCGGCTTTGGCAGCCTGCTGGCCTCACGCCTGCTCATGGCCGTGGCCGCCGGGCTCTATACGCCCAATGCCAGCGCGCTGGCCGGCGCCATCGTCAAACCCGAACAACGCGGACGGGCACTGGCCATCGTCAGCGGCGGCATGACCATCGCGATTGCGCTGGGCTTGCCGCTGGGCTCGGTGGTCGGGCATGCCTTCGGCTGGCGCGCCACCTTTG
The DNA here is from genome assembly GCF_009668275.1 of Herbaspirillum sp. CAH-3. Classification (NCBI taxonomy): domain Bacteria; kingdom Pseudomonadati; phylum Pseudomonadota; class Betaproteobacteria; order Burkholderiales; family Oxalobacteraceae; genus Herbaspirillum; species Herbaspirillum sp. CAH-3. The sequence goes on from NZ_VSWE01000018.1 coordinate 106,883, forward strand.
GTGCCGTGGCCGTGATGGGCGCGGTGGCGGTGGCCGGCATCTGGATGGGAGTGAACCGCCAGGCCGGGGGACATCTCCATGTCGCCGGCCTGCGCGAGCGGCTGGGTGTGGTCGGGCAACCGCAGATCCGGCGCCTCCTGGGCATCACGCTGTTCTGGTCGGTCGGTGCGTATGCGGCCTATCCCTACATTGCACCTTACCTGGCGCATACGCTGTCATTCGCCGAACGCGGCATTGGCCTCACCGTCAGCCTGTGGGGCGCTGCCGCCGCCGCCGGCGTGACGGTAGGTGGCCACCTCAACGACCGCTTCGGCTCACGCCGCGTGGTGCGACTGTCGCTGCTGCTGCTGACACTGGCGTTCTGGACCTTGGGTGTGGCCACGCTGCTGGCGCCGCACACTGCGCTGGTACCGGTGCTGGTGGCCGTGGCGGTGTGGGGCTTTGCGGTGTGGGCCTTCTTCCCGGCGCAGATGGCGCGGCTCATCGCAGCAGGTCCGCCGGCGCAGGCACCGGTGGCGCTGTCGCTCAATACGTCGACCATGTACCTGGGATTTTCGCTGGGCAGCGCTGTCGGCGCCGGCATCCTGGCCGGTGGATGGATCGCGGGCATCGGCCTGTTCGCCGGCTGTTGCGCACTGACCGGGCTGCTGCTGGAAGGACGCACGAACGCCCCGCATTGAGTCGCGCAGCACACCAGCCGCGCCGTGCTGGAATATCCAATACAAAGCCGCGTGGACATGCAAGGCTCGGGCCCTGCAGAGCTCCAGTACGGCCGCCAGCAGCAGCAGGCGGCCAATGCCTCATCGCTACACAAAGCACGTTCCGGACAGGATGGCGGGGGCCATCCCACCGGGACGGCCGATGTCCGGACAATTTATACAACAGGGGAAAATGATGAACAGTGCACATGAGAAACAAAAATCGCTCAGCGTCGCCGTACGACTGGGACTGAGCTTTGCCCTGGTACTGGCGATGATGCTGGTGCTGACGGTGGTGAGCATCAGCAAGGTCAATGCCATCGAGGGCAGTCTCACCACGGTGAGCGAAAACAACAACGTCAAGCAACGCTATGCCATCAACTTCCGTGGCAGCGTCCACGACCGCGCCATCGCCCTGCGCGACCTGACCCTGGTAGCCGACAGCGAACTCAAGGAGGTGGTCGCCCTGATCAATCGCCTCGACGTCGACTACCAGCAGTCGGCCAAGCCCCTCGATGCGATCTTCTCCACCCAGGGTGCCCACGCCCCCAATGCGAACGAGCGCGCGGCCCTGGCCCGGATCAAGGCGGTCGAAGCCCGCACCATGCCGCTGGTGGCGCGCATCATCGCCTTGCGCACCAGCGGTGATACCGATGGCGCACGCCGGCTCATGCTGGCCGAGGCCAAGCCGGCCTTCATCGACTGGCTGGCGGCGGTCAACGCCTTCATCGACCTGCAGGAAAGCATGAGCCAAGCCGAGTCGACCAAGGCACGCTCGACGGCACGCGGCTTCCAGGCCTTCATGCTGGTGCTGTTGGCCGCGGCCATGGCCGCCGGCGCGCTGCTGGCCATGCTGATCACCCGCAGCATCGGCCGCGCCCTGGGCGCCGAGCCGGACGAAGTCAAGCAGCTGGCCCTGGCGGTCGATCGCGGCGAGCTGTACCACACGGTGGCCCTGCGGCGCGTCGAGTCCGGCCGGCGCCAGAGCATCATGGCCGCGCTCGCCGAGATGAGCGGCAACCTGCGCAGTACCGTCAGCGAGGTGCGCGATGCCGCTGCCGGGGTGGCCAGCATCAGCGCCCAGATTGCCGCTGCCAATGGCGACCTGTCAGCCCGCACTGAAGACCAGGCCGCCTCGCTGGAAGAAACCGCCTCGGCCATGGAGCAGCTCACCGCCACCGTCAAGCAGAACGACGGCCACGCCCGCGAAGCCAACCAGCTGGCGCGCAATGCCTCCGACATCGCCAAGCAAGGCGGCGCCATCGTGGACGAAGTGGTCGATACCATGGCGGCCATCAACACCTCCTCGCGCAAGATCGTGGACATCATCGGCGTGATCGACGGCATCGCCTTCCAGACCAACATCCTGGCCCTGAACGCGGCGGTGGAAGCGGCCCGTGCCGGCGAACAGGGACGCGGCTTTGCGGTGGTGGCCACCGAAGTGCGCAACCTGGCCCAGCGCAGCGCCGCCGCCGCCAAGGAAATCAAGCAGCTCATCGATGCCTCGGTCAACAACGTCGAGAACGGCACGCGCCTGGTGGAGCGCGCCGGCGAGACCATGGAGCAAATCGTGGCGAGCGTGCAGCAGGTCACCGACGTGATGGGCGAGATTTCCTCCGCCAGCCATGAACAGAGCCTGGGCATCGAAGAAGTCCACAAGGCCATCGCCCTGATGGACCAGGTCACGCAACAGAACGCCGCCCTGGTAGAACAAGCCGGTGCCGCCGTGGGCAGCCTGCAGGACCAGGCGCTGCACCTGACCCAGGCCGTCGGCGTGTTCCAACTGGCCCCGCCCTCGCGCCTGGCGGCCGCCCCGTCGGCCACGCAGGAAGTGTCCGCGCCTGCCACGCCCGCCACGCCCATCCTAGCCCTGGTCCCGCCGGCTGCACCGCGCCTGGCCGATGTGCGGGAGCATGCCCATGGCTGAAGACAACATCGCCTTGGCGGCCCGGCCCAACGACGAACTGCAACGCCTGGCCGCACTGCACGCCCTGCACCTGCTCGATACCGGCGCCTCCGAAGACCTGGACAACATCACGCGGCTCTGCCATACGCTGTTTGCGGCCAGCGGCGCTTATGTCTCGCTCATCGATGCACAGCGGCAATGGGTCAAGTCGCAAAGCGGCCCCGACATGTGCGCGCCCTCGCGCGAGCAGTCCTTCTGCGACCATACCGTCAGCCAGCGTGCGCTGATGGTGGTCGAGGATGCCGCCGCCGATGCGCGCTTTGCCGACAATCCGCTGGTTTCAGGCCCGCCCTACATCCGCTTCTACGCCGGGGCGCCGCTGCTCACGCCGGAGGGCCACGCCATTGGCGCGCTATGCGTGACCGACACCCGGCCGCGCAGCTTTGACGCCGCCCAGCGCCGGCAACTGCAGCAACTGGCCGCCCTGGCCATGTCACAGATGCTGCTGCGCCGTGCCATCGGCCGGGTCGATCCGCTCACGGCCATGCCCAACAAGTACCAGCTGCGCGAGGACCTGGTCTCGCTGGCACCGATCGATGCACCGGGCCAGGAGACGCCCGCGGGCCATCGCGCGCTGGCCTACATCGACATGCCCGACGCCCATACCTCCTTCGAGATCGCCAGCGTGCTGGGCTCGCGCATCCATGACGAACTGATACGCAAGGTCGGGCAGCGGCTGCAGACCCTGCTCAAGGGCCAGGCCGACGTCTATCACATCAGTGACGGGCGTTTCGCGCTGCTCTCCCACGCGGGCAAGGCCGATACCCTGGGGCCGCACCTGCGCAGCATGACGGCGGCGCTGGAAGAGCCGGTCGACAGCATGGCCGTTCCGCTGAACCTGCCCAGCTATGGCGGCATCGTCCGCGTGGAGCAGACCCGCGAGAGCCTGCGCGACGCCCCGCGCAAGGCGGTGGCCGCGCTGCACGAGGCGCTGGCACGGCGCCAGCGCTGGTCCGACTATGATGCCCAGGCCGATGAGCTGCACCAGCGGCGTTTCCGCCTGCTCAATGACATCCCGGATGCGCTCCTGCCCAATCAGGCCCAGGGACGCGGACTGACGCTGGCCTACCAGCCCAAGCTGGACTTGCGCAGCAACCGCTATCACGGCGGCGAAGCACTGCTGCGCTGGCAGCACCACGAACTGGGACCGATCTCGCCGGCAGAATTCATCCCGCTGGTCGAGCGCACCGCGCTCATCCGCCCCGTGTCGGCGTGGGTCATCGCGGCAGCCCTGCAACAGATGGCGGCATGGCAGGACCAGGGCATGCCGGTCAAACTCGCCATCAACCTGGCCGCGCCCAATTTCGAGGAGGCCGACCTGATCAAGCGGCTTGAAGCGGCTTGCCGCGACACCGGGATCGACCCGTCCATGATCGAGATCGAATGCACCGAAGGCCTGTGGATGCACAGCCCGGCAGTACTCAAGCTGCTGCACGAGATCCGCGCGCTGGGCATGGGCCTGGCGCTGGATGACTTCGGCACCGGCTACAGCAATTTCGCCTACCTGCAGCAGGTTCCGGCCTCGGTGGTCAAGATCGACCAGTCACTGGTGCGCCATCTCGACACCAGTCCGCGCGACCGCCGCATCGTGCAGTCGCTGATCGCCCTGGCCAAGGAGCTGGAGTACCACATCGTGGCCGAAGGCGTGGAGACGGCGCAGACGCTGTCGCTGCTGCGCGAATGGGGCGTGGACGAAGCGCAGGGTTACTACATGGCCCGCCCGCTGAGCCCGGAGGCCTTCGCCGCACACCTGCGCGCGGCCTGATGCGTGAGGACGCGGGGCGGCGTCAGCCGTTGCCCGTTTCGTCCAGCTTGCGGTAAAGCTGCTGGCGCGAGATGCCCAGCCGGCGCGCGGCTTCGGCACGGTTGCCGTTGGCCGCAGCCAGCGCCCGCTGCAGCATCACGCGTTCGACTTGCGCCACGGCCACGGCCAGCTCGCCATCCCAATCGATGGACAACTCACCGGCACTGTCGGCGACGTTGCGGTCGGCCAGTGCGATGTCTTCGGCTTCGATGCAAGCGCCGTGGCTCATCACGGCCGCACGTTCCATGGTGTTGCGCAGTTCGCGCACATTGCCCGGCCAGGTGTGCTGCAACAGGCGCCGCGCGGCGGCGGGGCTGATGCGCTTGGGAGCATCGCCGCCCTGCTGGCGCAGGAAGTGTTCGGCAATGGCCAGGATGTCGCCGGGGCGCTCGCGCAGCGCAGGCACCTTGATCGGCAGGACCTGCAGGCGATACCACAGGTCCTCGCGGAAACGTCCCGCGCTGATTTCCTGCGGCAGATCGCGGTGCGTGGCGGCGATCACGCGAACATCCACCTTGACGGCCTGCTGGCCACCGACCGGCGTCAGTTCGCGTTCCTGCAGCACACGCAGGATCTTGGCCTGGGTCGGCAAGGCCATGTCGCCGATCTCGTCCAGGAACAGCGTGCCGCCATGGGCTTCCTGGAACCGGCCCAGGCGCGGCGCGGTGGCGCCGCTGAAGGCGCCCTTGACGTGGCCGAACAATTCGCTCTCGATGAGCTCCGCCGGAATGGCCGCGCAATTGATGGCCACGAAGGGACGTGCGGCGCGCAGGCCATTGCGATGCAGGGCGCGCGCCACCAGCTCCTTGCCGGTGCCGGTCTCGCCCAGGATCAGTACAGTGGCGTCACTGGTGGCAGCGCGCCCGATCTGCTTGAAGACCTGGCGCATGGCCTCGCTGTCGCCCACCAATGCATTGCGTTCGCCGCCGCTTGCATCCTGCGTGCCGCAGGTATCTGCCGTTCCGGCCGTACTCTGGCGCAGTGCGCGTTCCAGCGTCTCCACCAGGGCCGCACGCGGCACCGGTTTGGTGAGGTGATCGAAGGCCCCCAGGCGGATGGCCTCGATGGTGTTGTCGCCGCTGGCGTAGGCGGTCAGCATGATGCAGGGGATGGCGGCGATGGCCGGGGCGCGCTGCAGGAAGACCAGGCCATCTTCGTCGGGCATGCGCAGGTCGACGATGGCCGCATCGACCGCATGTGCTGCCAGCAGGGTCAGGCCGGCAGCGGTACTGCCGGCTTCCAGCACCTCGTGGCCGAGGTCGCCGACGGTCTCGGCGAGGCTGCCGCGAAAGGCAGCATCGTCATCGACGATCAGGATGCGCGCCATGGCAACTCCATCTCAAAACGGGCGCCGCGCTCACTGGCGGCCAGGTGGATGACACCGCCATGCGCATGCACGATCTCGCGCACCAGCACCAGGCCCAGGCCGGTGCCGCCGCTGCGCTGGCTGACGAAAGGATCAAAGAGGCTATCACGCAAGTCGGCCGGCACGCCCGGACCATCATCGGCTACCCACAGCAGCAGCCGTCCGTCCTCGCGCCGCCTTGCCCCCAATTCGATGTGGCCGCCGGCCGTGCAATGGGCCAGTGCATTGAGCAGCAGGTTGTCCACGGCGCGGGCCAGTTGCACCGGGTCCAGTGCGCTGGTGGTAAGACTGCCGCCAAAGCTAGCGATATCGATGGCCGAAGCCAATTGCACCTGCTGGCGCTCGGCCAGTTCGGCATGGGCTTGGCAGCGGGCCTCGATCCAGCTCGCCAGGTCGACGCACTCGCGCTGTACCTGGAACGGTTGTGCCAGTGCCAGCAGGCTGGCCACCAGCGCATCGAGCCGTTCGGTCTGGCTGACCACCATTTCCAGCGCGCCGGTCACGCGCGTCTCGCGCACCTGGGCCGGGGCGGCCAGGGCATTTTCGGCCTTCATGCGCATGGCGCCGATGGGATTGCGGATCTCATGGGCCATGCCGGCTGCCACCCGGCCCAGCGTGGCCAGCCGCTCCGCATGCGCCAGCTGGCTGGCCAGGCGCTCGGACTGGCTACGCCAGCGCGTGAGCGTAGCCCCCAGCCACACGCCGCTGATGATGACGAAGGCCAGCAGCAGGGCGCTGGCCACCAGCAACTGGTTGAGCACGCTCGCACTCATCACCGGCACGCGCTTGAGCGTCCACGCCGCCAGCGCCACCTTGCCCGGCGGTACCGGGCAGGCGGCGAACACCACCGCCTCGCGCAGGCCGGGGCGCACGTCGGTGACGGTGGTGGCGCCATCGAGGGCGCGCTGCGCGGTCGAGACGATGCGTTCCATTTCCGCACCCGGCGGATCGCGCTTGATGCCGCTGCCGTCATAGGTCGGGAAGGCATAGGCCACCACATCCCGCTGAGGATGCCAGAAACCGCCCTCCACCCCGGCCTGGTCGCGCAGGGACAGGTCGATCACCGCCTGCATGAGCGAACTGCCCGGCAAGCCATCGCCATCGGACGCGCTGCGGGCCGTACCGCTGTTGGTGCTTAACGCATGGGCCAGGCCGGCGCTCATGGTGGCGCAGCTCACCGCCGCCTGGGCGGTGGCCTGGCTGATCTGCGAAGACGCGCCCTGGCGGCTCAACTGCAGCAGCAGGAAAGCGAGGATGAGCGCGATCAGGGCGATGAAGGCCCACAGGATGGCCAGGTCGCGCTGGATGGTGTTCTTGATCTTCAGGGGGCCTCCGGGCTGGGCGCGGGTCTGGATGGTGCCGTTGCCGTAGTGAGCTTGCGATTGCGGGTACGGCGCTCGCATTTAATCACGAAGCACGGCCACTGTTGAATCATCTGACAGGAATGCGCGCCGGCAGGTTCAGGTATTTGTTGCAAGACAATCACGTTGCCGGCGATCAAGATGGAAGGCGGTTTTGCTTTATGCGTTAATTGCGCCTGGGGATTTGCGGGGGGAACAAAAATCAAGCAGTTGAAGAAATACCTGGTGGTGGTGTTGGGCATCGCCATGCTGATGGTGGTGGCCATGTGTGCCAGCACGCTCTATCAAAGCTATCGCCAGACTCGTCTTTCGGCGGTGGCCAATGCCGGCAACGTAACCCTGATCTCCCAGCGCGCCATTTCGCGCAACCTCGAGGTCCTGTCGCTGGCGCTGGATACGCTGGCCTACCGCTATCAGCACCCGATCAGCGGGCGCCGGCTGGATGATGCCCAGCGCTATGCCTATCTGTTCGGCAGCGCGGCCAGCGTCAGCCACATTTCCGTCATGGCCGTGCTCGGCCCCAAGGGTGAAGTACTGGCCAGTTCGCGCCGGCGTGCGGGCGAACCCGCGCCCAACTATGGCGACCGCGCCTATTTCACGGCGCACCGCGATTCGGCCAACGTCGGCCTGTACGTGTCGCGGCCGATCCAGGCCAACCTGGGCAATGAGTTGCGGGTGGTGGTGCTGTCCAAGCGCCTGTTCAATGACGATGGCAGCTTTGGCGGCATCGTCGTGATGGCCCTGGACCTGGCCTATTTCCGTGAACTGTTCGAAGGGCTGTCACTGGGGGCCAATGGTGTCATCTCGCTGTATTCCGATGATGGCGTGGCCTATATGCGGGTGCCTTACCGGGAGGACGTGATCGGCCGCGATCTCTCCGGCAGCGCCAATTTCCAGCGCATCCAGAACGCCTTGCAGCACGAGGAAGGCAGTTTCTTCGCGCGCGCCAACAGTGATGGCGTGGAACGGCTCTACACCTTCCGCCGCATTCCCGATTCTCCGCTGATCGTCTTTGTGGGCTATGCGCAGGAGGCGATCTTCAAGAGCTGGCGCAAGACCTTGTACGCGGTCATCCTTTCGCTGTTCATCTTCGCTTTGCTCTCGGCCTACCTGCTCTCGCACGTGCGCCAGGAACTGCGCCGCCGCGTGGCCATTGAAAAGCGCCTGGAAGAACTGGCACTGACCGACGGGCTGACCGGCCTGCTCAATCGCCGCGCCCTCGACGAGGCCCTGCAGGCCACATGGGAGCGCTGCCGGCGCAATCTCAATTCGACCTTCTCGGTGCTGTTCATCGATGTGGATTACTTCAAGCTCTACAACGACAGCTACGGTCACAAGCTGGGCGATGAGGTCCTGCGGGAAGTGGCGCAGGCCATCGCGGAAAACCTGCCACGCAATACCGACTGTGCAGGCCGCTACGGCGGCGAAGAGTTTGTGGTGCTGCTGGAACTGACTGACGAACAGGGCGCCCATCTGATGGCCCAGCGCCTGTGCGATGCGGTCTACAGCCGCCTGATCGTGCACGCCACCAGCCCGCTTCGCGTGGTCACCATCAGCGTGGGCGTGGCCACCCTGCAGCGCGAACACCATCGCCGCGTGGAAGACGTGCTCAATGCGGCCGATGCGGCCCTGTACCGCGCCAAGCGGGATGGGCGCAATGCGGTGCGGGTCAGCGGCGCGCATTGAAGCTGCAGCAGCGCGACGCGGCGAAAAACGAAGGGCGCCATTTTCATGGCGCCCTTCGTTCATTCCGGCACGGCAAGGCTTGCCGCGCCGATATGCCTGACGATCAGACCTCGCTCACATCCAGCGGCGCTTCGGTCTTCTCGATCACTTCTTCCTTGGTCACGCCGGAGGCCAGTTCGATCAGCTTCAGGCCGCCCGGGGTCACATCGATCACGCCCAGGTCAGTGATGATGCGGTTGACCACGCCCACGCCGGTCAGCGGCAGGTTGCAGTCATTGAGGATCTTCTTCGAGGTGCTGCCATCCTTGGCCTTGGCCACATGTTCCATCAGCACCACCACACGGCCCACACCGGCCACCAGGTCCATCGCGCCGCCCATGCCCTTGACCATCTTGCCGGGGATCATCCAGTTGGCCAGGTCGCCCTTGGCCGAGACCTGCATCGCCCCCAGGATGGCGATATTGATCTTGCCGCCACGGATCATGCCGAAGGAGTCCGCCGAGCTGAAGAAGGACGAACCGGGAATGGTCGTCACGGTCTGCTTGCCGGCGTTGATCAGGTCGGGGTCGACCTGGTCTTCGGTGGGGAAGGGGCCGATGCCCAGCAAGCCGTTCTCGGATTGCAGCCACACTTCGATATCGCCCGGAACATGATTGGCCACCAGGGTCGGCAAGCCGATGCCCAGGTTCACGTAGAAGCCGTCCTGCAGTTCCTTGGCTGCGCGCGCAGCCATTTCATCTCTGGTCCATGCCATTTTCTGTGTCTCCTTATGCGCGCACGGTGCGTTGTTCGATGCGCTTCTCGGGCGTGGCATTGACCACGATGCGATGCACGAAGATGCCGGGGGTGTGGATCTGGTCCGGGTCGAGCTGGCCGACTTCCACCAGTTCTTCCACTTCCACCACGGTGACCTTGCCGGCCATGGCCACGTTGGGGTTGAAGTTGCGCGCGGTCTTGTTGAAGACCAGGTTGCCGGCCTTGTCGGCCTTGTGCGCCTTCACCAGCGACACGTCGGCCACCAGCGAGCGTTCCATCACGTAGCGCTCGCCGTCGAACTCGCGCACTTCCTTGCCTTCGGCCACCAGCGTGCCCACACCGGTCTTGGTGAAGAATGCGGGGATGCCGGCGCCACCGGCGCGCAGCTTCTCGGCCAGGGTACCTTGCGGGGTGAATTCCAGTTCCAGTTCGCCGGCCAGGTACTGGCGCTCGAATTCCTTGTTCTCACCCACGTAGGAGGCGATCATCTTCTTGATCTGGCGGGTGGTCAGCAACTGGCCCAGGCCGAAACCATCGACACCGGCGTTGTTGGAAATGGCGGTCAGGTTCTGCACGCCCGAATCACGCAGGGCGGCGATCAACGCCTCGGGGATGCCACACAGGCCAAAGCCGCCGACCGCAATGGTCTGGCCGTCCTTGACGATGTCTTTCAACGCGGTGGCCGCGTCTGGATACACTTTGTTCACGAGTCTCCTTTCGGCTCTTGTCTTGCGAGCAGGGTTGCAAGCGGGCCGGCGGACATGCCGGCGTCAACAGGGATGGGCGCAGGGGCTTCTCTTGCGCAACGCCCGAAGACGTCGCCGGGCCCCGTTCGGCTCCAAATAGCGCCAATTATCATAGGGCAGCTGAAATAGGCCATACAATACGGTAAAAATACCTGGCGCAATGCAGCATGGTACCGTCAGCCAGACGGTCCCGCCAGTTGCGAGGGACCAGCCAACCAGTGCAGCAACTCATGACCCAGCCACTTCCCATCGATTTCGAACAGGTTTTCATGCACGCGCCCATCGGCATGTGCGTCTCGCACAACCGCGTGATCCAGCAAGCCAACCAGGCCATGGCCGACATGTTCGGCTACGAGGTCGATGCCCTGCGCCAGACCTCCTTCCAGGAAATCTACCCCACCGCCGACGAATTCGAGCGCACCGGCCTGCGCTTGGTGCCGATCCTCAACGAAAAGGGCTTTTATTCGGACGAGCGCATCATGAAGCGCTCCAACGATGAAATGTTCTGGTGCCATGTCACCGGCCATGCGCTCAATCGCGACAACCCGCACGCGGCCGGCATCTGGACCTTCGAGGATGTCAGTGCTAAACGTCCCATCGCCCCCGGCCTGACCCCGCGCGAACGCGAGATCGCCGCATTGCTGGTGGAAGGCAAGACCAGCAAGCTCATCGCCCGCCAGGTCGAACTGAGCCCGCGCACGGTGGAGATGCATCGCGCCCGCCTGATGCGCAAGTTCGCCGCCTCCACCTCCTCCGAGCTGGTGCACAAGCTGCTGAGCATCACGCCCTGATCACCCCGGCTCAGAACGGCAGGTCCGCAAAACGCTGCGCCAGGAAATCCAGCATCGTGCGCAAGGTCGCCGGCATGTGCTTGCGTGAGGCATACACGCCATACATGCCCAGTTGCAAGGGTTCGTAATCGGGCAGCAATTGCACCAGCTGGCCGCTGGCCACCAGGGGCGCCACCGTATAGGCCGGCATGTGCCCGATACCGACACCGGCCAGTACCGCCTGCAACAACACCGTCACCTCGTTGGCGCTGATGGTGCCACCCACCGCCACACTCTGCGTCTGCGTCTTGGTCTTGGTGGCGGCAGCGCCCTTGCCCGCCCTGGCTTTTTTCTTCTTCGGATCGAATTGCCACAGGCTGCGCCCCACATAGGAATGCGTCAGGCAATTGTGCAAGGCCAGGTCCTCCACCTTGCGCGGCGTGCCATGGCGCGCAAGGTAATCCGGGGTGGCGCAGATGACCGAGTGGCAGACGCCCAGCGGACGCGCAATCAGGTTGGGCTCGAGCCGGTTGGTCATGCGGATGGCCAGGTCGATGCGTTCTTCCACCAGGTTCACGGTGCGGTCCAGCGCCAGCAGGTCCACCGCCACACCCGGATAGCGGCGGCCATACTCGACCACGGCCTGGATCAGCTGGGTCTGCGCAAAGGAGGTACTGGCGGTGATGCGCAGCAGCCCGCGCGGCGTTTCATCGGGCGCATCGAGGGCATGGCGCATGTCCTCGGAATACTCCAGCATCCGGCGGCAGCGCGGCAGCAATTCATTGCCGGCGGGGGTGAGCGAGAGCCGCCGCGTGGTCCGGTGCAGCAGCCGCGCACCGACCCAGTCTTCCAGCTCGGCCACGTAACGCGACACCACTGGCCGCGACAAGTCCAGCTGCTCGGCCGCCGCTGACAGGCTGCCGCCATCCACCACCGTCACGAAGACCTGCATGGCCATCAGGCGATCCATGGGAGCCCCTTTTTGATTTGAACGATTTCAGAAACAAACTGTGATCAATTATGCTGTTTTTCGAAATCAAAAGCGATCCTATGATGGCGCTTCCTGACACCCATCCACCTCTTTCCGGAGTCGCCATGTTTTCCACCCATCGCCTGCTGCGTCCCCTGCTGGCCATCGCTGCCACCGGCCTGCTGGCCTTCTCGGGCGCGGCCGTCCAGGCCGCCGCCCCGCTCAAGCTCGACATCTACAATCCCGGCCAGCAAGCCATCTTCCCGGTCAGCTCGGTGCTGGTCACGGGTGAGCGCGAAGCGATCCTGGTCGATGCGCAATTCGGCCAGCGTGAAGCGCAGCAGGTCGCGGAAAAGATCCGCGCCAGCGGCAAGAAACTGACCACCATCTACATCAGCCACGGCGACCCGGATTACTACTTCGGCCTGGAGGCCCTGCACGCCGCCTATCCCGAAGCCAGGATCGTGGCCACCGCGCCGACCGTGCAACACATCAAGGAAACGGCTGCCGGCAAGCTGGCTTACTGGGGCCCGAAGCTGGGGGACAACGCTCCCCGCGCCACCATCACGCCCGAAGTGCTCAAGGGCAAGACGCTGACGCTGGAAGGCCGCAAGCTGGAAATCGTCGGCCTGGACGGTCCGCAGCCGGGTCGCAGCTTCGTCTGGATTCCATCGCTCAAGGCAGTCGCCGGCGGCGTGGTCGTGGCCGGCAACATCCACGTATGGGTGGCGGATACGCAAACCATGAAGTCGCGCCTGGACTGGCTCGGTACGCTGGGCCGCATCGAGAAGCTCAAGCCGGCCATCGTCGTGCCCGGTCACTATGCCGCCGGTGCGCCGCTGGACATCGCCTCGGTGCGCTTCACCCGCGACTACCTGAAGGCCTTCGACCAGGAAGCCGCCAAGGCCGCCGATGGCAATGCCCTGATCGCCGCCATGAAGCAGCGCTACCCGGACCTGGGCGATACCGGCTCGCTGGAGCTGTCGGCCAAGGTCATCAAGGGCGAAATGAAGTGGCCCTGATCTGAGCGGAACTGCATTGATACGAAGCTGTTTGTCCTCCCTCCCCACCCGAAAGGAAACATCATGAAAATCGCACTCATCGGCGCCTCCGGCAATGTCGGCACCCGCATCGTAGACGAAGCACTGCGCCGTGGCCACAACCTCATCGCCATCGCCCGCGACGCCGGCAAGATCGCCCAGCGTACCGGCGTGACCGCCGTCTCGGCCGACGTCAAGGACACCGCTGCGCTGGCCGCTGCCATCAAGGGCGCTGACGTCGTCATTTCCAGCGGCCGCTTCACGGCCTTCGGTGCGGCCGACCTGCTGCCGGCCGTGAAGGCAGCGGGCGTCAAACGCCTGGCTGTAGTCGGCGGTGCCGGCAGTCTGGAAATCGCACCGGGCAAGGCGCTCATCGATACCCCGGAATTCCCCGCCGAGTACATGCCGGAGGCCTCCGGTGGCCGTGACTTCCTCCATGCCCTGCGTGAAGAGAACGAACTGGAATGGACCTTCCTGTCGCCTTCGGCAATGTTCATCGCCGGTGAACGCACCGGCCAGTTCCGCCTGGGCCAGGATGCTCTGCTGGTCGGTGCCGATGGCAAGAGCTGGATCTCCTACGAGGACTACGCCGTGGCCCTGCTGGACGAGCTGGAACAGCCGAAGCACGTGCGTGCCCGTTTCACGGTAGGCTACTGATTCACTATGCGTACCGGGCCTGACGGTGCAGAAAACGTCAGGCCCTGTGCCGATTCATTCAAGAGGAAATTGCATCATGACCACCCCCGCTGCCCCGCACGACACCGTGCTTCACTACATCCACGATCCGCTGTGCGGCTGGTGCTATGGCGCTGCGCCCCTGGTGGCGGCAGCCCGTGCGGTGCTACCGGTGCAGGCGCATGGAGGCGGCATGATGGCCGGCCGCAATCGTCGCCGCGTCGATGCGCAGCTGCGCGATTACGTGATGCCGCACGATCACCGCATCGCGCAGATGACCGGACAAGCATTCGGGGAACCGTATTTCAACGGTTTGCTGCGCGATACCGACGCGGTCTTCGACTCGGCTCCGCCGACTGCGGCCGTGCTGGCGGTACAGGCGCTCAAGGGCGAGTCCGCCGGACTGGACATGCTGGCAGCTATACAGCGTGCGCATTACCAGCAAGGCCGGCGCATTTCCGACATGGCGACGCTGGTCGAACTGGCGCACACGCTGGGCATCGAGCCCGCTGCCTTCACTGGCGAAATGCAGCGGATCGAACAGGAAGAGCTGGCCAATCATATCGAGGCCAGCCGTGAACTGCTCAACTATGTGCGTGGACGCGGCTTCCCGACCTTCGTGCTGCAGCGGGGCGATACGCTGGAAGTGCTCGATACCGGGCGCTGGCTGGGGCAGCCGGAAGAGTGGGCGAATTATCTTCGTGAAGTAGCGGCCGCGAGTTCCTCACCGGCGAGCGCATCGGAGAGCGCAGCAGCGCAATGTGATCTGCAAACCGGCCAGTGCGGCTAACCTGCCATTCCCCCGTCCCCCGACAAAACCTGCCGCGCGCAAGGCTGCGCGGCAGTCTTCTTCTATCTCTCCGGCCCCTCCGCTGTTCGTCGATCCGCCATGTCATGGCGCAGTCGCACCCTACTTCTGCATTCGTCCGGTCTCCTGCCGGCACACATCCCTGCTTCACGCAGCCTGTTCATTGAGCGGTTTTTCTAAAGACTGCCGTTAAATTTAGGGTGCTAATCAAACGCATGCGTTTGCTCTACAGTGTGCGGTTTTCCCGGGGAAGGCGGCCTACGCCCTTGGGAGAGGAACAGCATCGTTTGTCCTCATCCTTCGTTCGCGGCGGGCGGCGTTCCCACAGGAATCGCCCAACTCCACTGAATCAAGACCCGCACTACCCGACTTTGCCTGTGGCTTCAGAACGCCACATTGCCCACCCTTGCCTGCATCGGGCGGCGTCGGGAATGCACCACGAATAACTGCAAGTGTTCATTGGAGTGTGTATGGATTTCACCCGTCTGACAGTGTCTTCGCGCCTCAAATTCGGCTTTGGTGGCGTGCTGGTTCTCATGCTTCTGATCGTCGGCATCTCCCTGAAAAAGCTCGACGATGTGAACCAGCAACTGCTGTCCATCACTGAAGTCAACAATGTGGAGATCCTTCATCTCTCGACCATGCGCGCTGCGGCCTATGAACAGTCGCTCGCCTCGCGCGGGATCGGCCTGGCGACGACTCCGGACGACCTGAAACTCAACGCCGACAACCTGCAGCGGCAGATGGGCGTTTATGTGCAAGCGGAAGCCGCACTGGCCAAGCTGTTTGCAGAACTGGAAGAAACCACCGAGGCCGAAAGGAAATCCCTCGTCGCAATCCAGAAGATGAGCAAGGAAATTCTGCCCGTCGTCTCTGGCCTGGTTGAGTTGGCCAAGGCGCAAAGAACGGAAGAAATCAAACCTGTCCTGGACGGTCCGCTGGGCAAGATGCAGGCAGAACGACGCAAAGCGCTGGCCGAGCTGTCCGCGCTCGAGGACAAGCTCAACGACGATGCCAAGAACGAGGCGCTGGCCGTCTATGCGACGGCGCGCAAGCTGCTGGTGGCCCTCGGCGTGCTGGCCTTGGCAAGCGGCCTGGTGGCTGCCGTGCTCATCACCAGAAGCATACTGCGCCAGCTGGGTGGAGAACCGGCAGTGGCCGCTGCGCTGGCGGCGCGGATCGCGCAAGGTGACCTGCGCAGCGAGGTGGATGCCGACAGCCGTCTTTCCAATAGCCTGATGATGTCGATGAAAAGCATGAACGCTGGCTTGCGCGAGATCGTGCGAGAAGTCCGCTCCGGCACGGATGCCATTGCGACGGCCAGCAGCCAGATCGCCGCGGGCAATCTCGATCTTTCCTCGCGCACCGAAGAGCAAGCCAGTTCGCTGGAAGAAACAGCCTCGGCCATGGAACAGCTGACGGCGACGGTGCAACAGAACGCCGACAGCGCCAGCGAGGCCAACCGGCTTGCCACCGAGGCTTCGGTGGTGGCGGCCGAAAGCGGGCAGCTGGTCAAGGATGTGGTGATGACGATGGCGGCCATCGAGGACTCGTCCAAAAAGATTGTGGACATCATCAGCGTCATCGACGGCATTTCCTTCCAGACCAACATCCTTGCCCTGAATGCGGCAGTGGAGGCGGCGCGCGCGGGCGAGCAGGGTCGCGGCTTCGCGGTAGTGGCGTCGGAAGTGCGCAGCCTCGCGCAACGCAGTTCGTCGGCCGCCAAGGAGATCAAGGCACTCATCGACGACTCGGTGGACAAGGTCGCCAGCGGCAGTGCGCTGGTCAACCGCGCAGGAGAGAGCATGGGCAATGTCGTCTCCAGCGTGGACCGGGTGGTGTCGGTGATCGGGGTCATCAGCGATTCCAGCGCCGAGCAGAGCAAGGGGATCCACGAGATCAACCATGCGATCTCGCAGATGGATCAGGTCACGCAACAGAATGCGGCGCTGGTGGAACAGGCCGCGGCAGCGTCACAGGCACTGCAGGCGCAGGCGCGTCGGCTCAGTGGTGTGGTGGAGGTGTTTGCGATTGCCTGATGGTCGTCACTGCTGACACGGCACACCAAGCGCACGCAATGCAGCCCGTGTACCAGTCACATCCACGTGATGAATGCCCTGCCATCCCAACGCCCGGCATCCATCGATATTCTTTTGCACATCATCGATGAAGACCAGCTCTTCGGGCTTCAAGCCCGGCAGGTGCCGTGCATAGCGCTCCAGTGCGATCTGGTAGATGCGCGGCTCCGGCTTGATGCAGCGTTCCTCACCGGAGACCACGATATCGCGGAACAGCTGCATGAAATCATGGTGGTCGCGCGCATGCGGATAGGTTTCCAAGGACCAGTTGGTGAGGCCGAACACCGGCACCTGCTGCGCATGCAGTTCGCGCAAGAGCGCCACGCCCTCCGGTAACGGACCACGCAGCATCTCGGTCCAGCGATCATAGAAGGCGCGAATCAGCGCATCGTGTTCGGGATGCTGCCCGACCAGATGCGCAGTGGCCTCGGCCAAGGTGCGGCCGCCATCTTGCTGCACGTTCCATTCGGGCGAACAGATATGGGTGAGGAAGTGATGGCGCTCCTGCTCGTCGGCGATCAGTTGTTCGTACAGGTAGTGCGGGCTCCAGTCGAAGAGCACGCCGCCGAAATCGAAGACGACGGCGCGGATGGAGCTTGGTGCAGAAAACGTCATGGTTCAATCCTTGGAATTTTACGAACTGGCGTTGCAATGATGGCAGATTCCAGGATATCGGGCCGACTTCCGTGGTGAGCGTTCAGGGCCTGTTCATCGCAACCATGCTGATCTCGGGACGATGTTTCAATCCTGGATCCGTCATCTGTTCTCCGTTCATGCATGGCCATCCGGCCTGCCAACACCGACAAGACTGTGATGCGTTCACCATCAAGATGGTGGTGACTGCAATGCACCTGCCAGATGGTCAATGAGCACCCGCATCTTGGGCGCAATATGGCGCGACGCCGGAAAAAGCAGATAGGCCACGCCCTGATAGTTGCTATCGACAGTCCACTCCGGCAAAAGGCGGACGACACGCCCGGCCGCCAAAGACTCCCTGGCCACGAAATCCGGCACGCACCCCACGCCCAGGCCCGCTTCAATGGCCGCCAGCCGCATTTCGCTGTGATTGACTGCACATCGCCCTGTCACGATGATCTCTGCCACTTGGGTGCCGGAAAGGAAACGCCAGCGATCATCGCGTTCCTCCTCGCCCAGCGTGAGGCAACTGTGGCTCATCAGGTCTTCCGGATGATCGATCGCGCCGTGGCTTGCAAGATAATCCGGGCTCGCCAGCAGATACTGGCTGACCGGCAGCAATGGCCGCGCCACCATGCCTGGCGGCGGCGTATCGGTCAGGCGGATGACCAGGTCGACGCCTTCACGCAGCGGATCGACCAGCCTGTCCACCACCATCAGGTGCACATCCACCTCCGGATAACGAGCGAGGAATTGCAGCAGCACCGGCTGCAGCACATGGCGGGCGAAGGCCTTGGGGGCACTCATCCTGACCAGCCCCCGGGGCGCGCCGGCATGGCCCTCGGCCGCCTGCAAGGTGGCGCGTGCGGCGGCCACCATCTTGCGTCCGTGCTCCAGCACGTCCAGTCCGGCTTCTGTCAGGCGCAACTGGCGGGTGGTGCGCTGGAACAGCGCCACACCCATCATCTTTTCCAGCCGGGCCACCTGGCGGCTCACGGCCGAGGGCGTCATGCCCTGCTGACGGGCCGCTGCCGAAAAACTGCCGGCGTCCACCACTTGCACGAACGTGACCAGCTCATGCAGTACCTCGGCCAATTCATTTGTTCTCATGCGGCACAACTCCTGTTCTTCGTTCCTGGCTAGTCAGGTTTCATCGGTCCCAAGACAATACACCAGCTCCGCCCAACGCCACGATGAGACCTCATGAACAAGTCCTCCCTGCTGCACGCCCCCGCCCGGCCGGCAACCCTGCTGCGACTCCATCCTGTTGAATGGGCGCTGCTGCTGGTCGCCGTGATCTGGGGCGGCAGCTACAGCGCCGCGAAAATCGCCACGGAGCAGTTGCCGGTGCTGCAGTTCCTGGTGCTGCGGTTTGGCCTGACGTTTCTCCTCCTGGTCCCCGCCTTGCGCAGCCTCACCTCCGTCCCCGCGTGGAAAAGATCGCTGGCAGGGGCGCTCGTGTTGGGCGTGGTCCTGCTGGCCATCTTCATTTGCGAGACTGTCGGTGTCTCGTTGACGACGGCCTCCAATGCCGCCTTCCTGATCAGCCTGTGCGTGGTCTTCACACCGTGGTGCGAGTGGCTGCTGCTGGGCCAGCGGCCCGAGCGTTCGGCACTCATTGCGTGCGCATTGTCGTTTGTGGGTGCTGCCTTGCTGGCATTCCAGGACGGCATCACGCTTTCGCACCTGAGCTGGGGCGATGCGCTGATGGTGCTGGCCGCACTGCTGCGCGGTGTGATGGTGTGCCTGACACGCCGCCAGGGCCTGCGGTTCGGCTTGCCCGCACTCACGCTGACGGCAGTGCAGATGGGTGTCATGACGGCGGGATCGCTGGCGCTCATGATGGCGCTGCCGGGTCAGCGCTGGATGCCCCTTCCGGCCACCGCCTCCTTCTGGTGGGCGATGGCGTTCCTGGTCTTGCTGTGTACCATCGTGGCCTTCTTCGTACAGAACCATGCGGCCGCACGCACCAGTGCGTCACGCGTGGCCCTGCTGATGGGCAGCGAGCCGCTGTGGGGAGCGCTCATTGCGGTGGTGTGGATGCAGGAACACCTGTCCCTGCAGGGCTGGATGGGGGGCTTGATGATCGTGGGGGCCACGGGG